>CAYPKH010000427.1:0-2147 GCA_964411245.1 uncultured Nitrospina sp. | reverse complement strand
AACGCTCCGGAAGGCGAGATGTCGATCCATTAAAATTATTGTTCCGCGGCGGTTCGTTTTGGCATGAGGGTTCAAAAGGAAAATCCAACGTTGAAACGGAGTGACCGGAGCCGCAATGCTCCTGAATCAATAATTATACCAAAAATACCGTCGCGCGGGGTATGTTTTGGGGACGCCCCGAAGGCTGGAGGTCCGACGGTTTCAAGCCGTTTTCAAAAAGACAAAAAAATAGGACGCTTAAAAAAGCGTCCTGAATGGCAAACCGGGTTGGAATCAGTCTTCCAGAATATAATTTATAGGGCTGACCGGAATTCCGTTTACGAGAACTTCGTAATGAACGTGGGGACCCGTACTGCGGCCGGTATTCCCGACCAGGGCGATGGCTTGTCCGCGCTTCACCTTGTCGCCGACTTTCACCAGATTTTTGGAATTGTGACCATACCGGGTCAACACTCCGTAGCCATGATCGATTTCCACCATGTTTCCGTACCCGCTCTCACGACCTGCCAGGATCACTTTGCCATCCGCTGTCGAGCGAACTTCGGAACCCATCCGGGTGGCAATGTCCAGGCCTTCATGTTTTTCCGGAAGACCGGTGAAGGGAGATTTCCGGTAACCAAAACCGGAGGTCACCCAACCCCGTGTCGGCCAGATGGAAGGCGTCGAGGCCAACAGGGACTTTTGGTTTTTCAGATACTCATCCAATTCCTGAAAGCTGAACTGGCGCATCTTGATTTGACTGGTCAGAATATTTAAATCGCCGGACAGACGGTCCAGCATGGACTGCGTTTCTTTTTCCAGGGAGGTTACAAAGCTGTGCGAGGATAATCCATAAGGGCCACCGACGCCCAGATGTTCCTGCTTCCCATTCGGAGAATTTTCAAAAGCGGTAATGATCCGCAGTTTCTTTTCGAAACTTTCCAGACGAGCCATTTCCGTTTCGAAGGAACGAACCTGCTTGCTGAATTTGTCGATTTGGGTCTTCTGGATTTTTTCCTGCCGTTTCAGCGAAGTCAGCACCACTTGATCATCTTTGTAATTCGCATACTGACTGATGAAAAAGATGCCCGCGCCGCCCAAGCAAAGGGAAACCACCAGCAGGGAAACAAGAGCTATCTTCCCAACCATCTTGGAAAACTGAACTCTTATGGGAGACCCGGTCGAGCCGGGAAACACAACTATGGTGTACACTTCTTTATGCACCCAACCTCCTTAATTGTTGTGTGGGGACCCAATCGATGCATTTTTCCCCACTGCTTTACGATGTAAACTTAGAATAATTGCTAACCTTCTCATTTGTCAAACGTTATTTCATTTGCAGTTATACCCCACCTAGGGCGATCATTTGGAAAACCCTTGAAATTCGCAGGGTTTGAAAAAACCTGAAATTCATTCTTTTTCATGTTTCAACTGGCGCATTTTGTCCCGCGCCTGGAGGTGCTGGGGATTGATTTTTAAGACCTCCCGGTATTTCTCGAGAGCACGCCCGGTATCTCCTTGCTCCTCATACAAAACCGCCAGGCTGAACAGGCCCGCCACGATACCCGGTTTATGTTTAATTTCACGATAGACGGCCAGCATGTCGACAATTGTGCTCAAGGCCTCGTCAATTTTTCCGTCGACATACAGCCGGAAACTGGCCTGCCGCAATCTCTGCGCCAGCACCAATCCATATTTCTTCGCTTTGGCCGGGGGACCCTCGGAAAGAAACCGGCGATACTCTTTTTCAAACTGACCGGGGTTGCCGGATCGGACATATATCATCTGAAGGTTGCGGTAAAACATCAATTCATCGGGAACGATATCGATCGCGGTCTTCACCCGCCGCAACGCTTCATCATATTGTTTCAATTCCGCCAGCACCGCACCGAGGTTGTTGAGAGCCAGCGCGTTGTCCGGGTCGGCCTGCAACGCCCCATTCAAAACTTTTTTTGATTCTTCCAACCTGTCCTGCAAATATAAAACATAACCCCATCCATAAGCCGCCGCAGAGGATTTGAAATCGCGCGCGCGGGTTTGTTGCAAAAGAGAGGCGGCCTCGGGCAGTTGATTCAAGGCCTGATAAGAACGCACCATGCCGCGAACGGCATGACTGTTGTCCGGCTCCCGTTGCCACAGGTCGGTGAAAACCTGCAACGCTTCCGCCG
>CAYPKH010000426.1:0-2149 GCA_964411245.1 uncultured Nitrospina sp. | reverse complement strand
CACGAGGATTTTCAGTCCTCTGCTCTACCGACTGAGCTACCCCGGCTTTGTGGTTGTGGCTGGTTTCTACCTGGTGCAGGCGAAGTTAGCGAAATTATCACAAAGCCCCTAGCCTGTCAAATGGATTCCCCGGAACCGCTTTTCCCCTGAAATCCTTGATTTTTTTGATATAATTCTCCAGACAACGCGTGTTCGCACCCACCTCTCACCGACGGCCCCAACCATGCTGGTGCTCACCCGGAAAATCGGCGAAAGCCTCGCCATCAACGAAAACATCAGAATCACTGTGCTGGAAGTGAAAGGCAAAACCGTGCGCCTGGGGATCGAGGCGCCCGATGATATCAAGGTGTTCCGCGAAGAAATTTTTCTTAAAATCCAGGAAGAAAACCGGCAAGCCGCCGCCGCGGCCTTCGATCCATCGCAGGTCGGCCGCTGGACCCGGGACCAGTTGCAATCATGAAATATACGTCCACCCGTTTCGGCGAATTTGAAGTGACCGACGACGCCATTTTGAACATTCCGGACGGACTCTACGGGTTCGAGCAGGAAACCCGGTTCGCCCTGCTGCCGTTCGACCCCAACATCGACTCGCCCCTGCAATGGCTCCAGTCGCTGATCACCCCGGAGCTGGCGTTTGTGGTCACCGATCCCGCCCCCTTCATGCCGGATTACGAAGTGACTTTGACGGCGGAGGACCGGCGCGCCATCGGGCTCGGGGAGGAGGACGCGTTTCAGGTCCGGATCATCGTGACGGTGCCGGAGAATTACCGGCGGATGACCGGCAATTTTCTCGCGCCGCTGGTGATTCATCCGGGCCTGAACACCGGCAAACAACTGGTGCTGACCCGTCAGGATTACAACACCCAGCATCCGCTCCTTCCCAACGCCGTCCGTGACAACTGAGGAACCCCTAACCTCACGGATTGTTCAATCGATATATTCAAATATGGAAAGAATGCGTTAGTGCATGGGGTCGGATGGCGGGGCACCGAAGCGGGACAGGTGCTGGGCCAGCTCTTCCGGAGAACTGTGGACGCCGACATAGATATAACTGTGCCGCACCTTGGAGTTGAGCGCGAAGTTCACCCGGCCGAGCTGGGTGCCGTCGATCAGCATGACATCGGTGAACGGACGGCCCACCCGGTAATCGCGGTGACCCCGGACAAACGCGATGAAGTTTTTGAACCCCTGCGCGCAATCGGCGGACAGCAATCCTTCCAAATCGCACACGGCGCGCAGGCCGGTGGAGTTGTTCTTGGTCTGTTTCTCGAGTTTTTCGGCGAGGGTGATGCTGATCTGCATTTGGGACTGATCGGGTTTGTTGGAAAAGATGCGGACCATTTCCTCGGGCGGAAGATCGTACCGGAAGACGATGTCATGGTCATCTTTAATGAGCGTGTTATGTTTGTGGACAAGCACCTGTCCCCACAGTTTGCGTTTCAGGCCCGGATCGTTTCCCGCAATACTGAAATTTTTCGCGCCTTCGAGACATTCATCCTGTTCTAAATTTTTATCACAGAAAAAATTGGGGACCTGCAAAGCCGCCAGCGTCTTGCCGTATTGCCGTTTGATTTCCCGATAAATCTTTTTTTCCCGTGTCCAGGTCTCCACGGCGGGATCGTTCTGCAGGCGGTGCGTCATGGTTGCCGGAGGGTCGTCGTACTTCAACGTCAAAATTGTACGGTCTTTTTCCGGCAGATGCGTATCGGTGATGGCGACCGAGGCCCAGGACATGCGGCTCATGCGGCGGTTCGGTTCCACCCCGGCCAGAGTCTGATATCCCTGCAGGCATTGCACGTTGGAAATCCGGAAAGTGCAATACAGCTCCCGGATGCGCAAGCCGGACTGAATCCTTTTTTTCAATTGATGAACCTCCGCGATGAACTGTTCCTGCTCCCCCGGCGCGGGTTTTTCCCGCAGGGCACGAACCATGTCCTCCCGCGATGCGTTCCACGGCACCAGCAATGTATGAAACCCGCCACTGCGCAAAAACCGGGTGCTGATGCCCACCATGGTCAGACCGGCATCGGGCGCCTCCTGTAATGCGGAAGCCAGGGTGGTCGTCCCCGTCAGGCAGTGTTGCACGTGTTGCGCTTCATCCCTGTTGGTACCGATCTCCTCAAGGAAGGGAAAACATTCCAGGTTGGTG
>CAYPKH010000425.1:0-2149 GCA_964411245.1 uncultured Nitrospina sp. | reverse complement strand
AGACAAACATGCCTTTCAATATTACAACCCGGCCTTCCTGTTTCAATCGGCGAAGAAGGTCAATATGGAAAAGGATTTGCGGAAAGCACTGGAGCGCGAAGAGTTTGAGCTGCATTTTCAGCCCAAGTTTCAACTGACAACTGGCCAGTTCGCCGGCATGGAATCGCTCATTCGCTGGTACCATCCAGAAAAGGGCTGGGTCCCGACCCAGGAATTCATTACCGCCGCGGAGGAAAACCATTTGATCATACCCATCGGAGAATGGGTCTTGAAAACCGCCTGCGACCAGATCAAACAATGGCTGGACATGGGACTCGACCCGATCAATGTGGCGGTCAACATTTCAGGGCATCAGTTCAACCAGAGCAACCTGGTTCAAAAAGTGGAAAAACAGGTGATCCAGTCGGGAATCGACCCCAAACTGCTGGAGCTGGAATTGACCGAAACCGTGCTGATGGAAAATTCCCATAGCGCTCTTTCCCGCCTGAAATCTTTGCACGAGTTTGGATTGCGGTTATCCATCGACGACTTCGGTACCGGCTTTTCTTCTCTCAAATATTTAAAGGACATGCCCATTCATTGTCTGAAAATCGATCAAACATTTGTCCATGACCATCATGTGAAAGCCAACCGCGCCATTATTCAGGCCGTGATTTCCCTGGCTCAAAACCTCGAACTGAAAACGGTCGCCGAGGGTGTGGAAACGGAAGATCAGTTGGCTTTTCTGAAGGAAACCGGCTGCCATCTCGGCCAAGGGATCATGTTGAGCCCTGTCCTCTCGCCGGAAGATATGACCCTGTATCTCCAAAACGGCCACCAAATCCCGGACTCCTTCTGACACCCGATTTTCAGCCCGGACGGCCCCTGCGACCGGCATCCCCCCATTCAGCCAGCCTTTTAAACCGAAAGTGGAGGCTTTTCCAGCCCCTAAACCCATGAAAAAATTGCACAAACAGCATCGACATGGTAAATTTGAAAGATAATCCCTGTAATGGATGGTAACGAAAAAGGACTGATTAAGTGGATCTTGCTTCCCTGGTAGGAATCATATTGGGAATTTCGCTCATCGTGGGCGCAATTTTCATGGACGGCCATCTGGAAAATTTTTTCAATGTGCCCGGCTTCATGATTGTCTTTGGGGGGACCATCGCCGCCACGCTGATCACCTTCCAGCTCAAAGATGTGGTCACCGCCTTTAAAGCGGCTTTTTTTGTGTTCACCGTAAAAAAGCTGGACCCGAACGACATGGTGGAAACCATGATCGAGTTGTGCACCATCAGCCGCCGCCAGGGGTTGATCGCTTTGAGCCGCATGGACATCGAAGACGATTTGCTGCGAAAAGCCTGCAACCTGATCGCCGACGGGTCCAAGGAAGACCTGATCCGGGACACCCTTCATATTGAAATCGAATCGATGAAACAGCGGCACTTTGTCATTCAGGATGTTTTCCGTAAAATGGCGATCTACGCCCCCTCATTCGGAATGATGGGAACGCTGATCGGGTTGGTTCAAATGCTGGGCCAATTGTCCAATCCCGAAACCATCGGTCCCGCCATGGCGGTGGCGCTGTTGACCACGTTTTATGGAATGCTGCTGGCCACCCTGTTTTTTCTTCCCATCGCCGGAAAGCTGAAGGACCGGACGCTGGTTGAAGTGATCAATCTGGAAATCATTTTTGAGGGAGCGATTTCGATTCTGGAAGACAACAACCCGATTTTCGTTTACGAAAAATTATCCTCTTACATTCCGGCGAAAAAACGGAGACCGCGCCGACCGTTCTTCGTTAAAAAATAACCGGATGCAGTGAGCGTCATTATGTCAAACAGAGACAGTGTGGAGATGGTCAAGGAACAGCTCCGGATCAAAAAAGCCGAACTGAAAAAAGTGGGTGCGGAAAAAAACCGTCAGGAGGTGAAAATCAAGCATTTGCTGGCGGTCACCAGCAAAAAGATCAACACCCTCCAACAACAGCTCAACGAAAAAGACGAACAGCTCCGTTTTCAAAAATCGATTTCCTACCGGCAATCCTCCGTCGTCGCATCCGGTAAGAAAGAGGGTTCCTCATCCAAAACCATCAAGGCAACGTCCATGGGGGGCACCCCGGAGATGGGCACGAAGGAACAGATCAACCGGATGTTGAAAGAATTGC
>CAYPKH010000424.1:0-2151 GCA_964411245.1 uncultured Nitrospina sp. | reverse complement strand
GGATGTCGGCCAACCTCTGTGTCGAAAGCCACATGAGGGAATTGCTGGAGCAGGGCTTTGAAGTCGCTGTGGTGAAAGATGCCACCGCCGCCGCCATAGTTCCGGAAGGCAACGGCTATGACGCGGCCCTGACCAATTTTCGTTTTCTGGCCAATACCGTTTGGTCCACCGAGGAAGCCGTGGCGGCCATTTCCCAACAGGAAATCGTAACCGCGGTTTCTCAATAAATATTTTTTAACTTTCGGGTGAATTCAGTTTCACCTCACTTAACTAAACAGAAAGGAACCGAAAAAAATGAAAACTGCAATCATCATTCTATCCGACCCCAAAGGAGAATCTGAAGAATCTTTGGGACGCGTCTTTAATGCCCTGGCGGCGGCATACGATTTTAAGAGCGCCGGCAAGGAAGTATCCATTCTCTTTCAAGGCGCCGGCACACGATGGCCGGAAGTTCTCCAGAAAGAAGATCATCCTGCCCATGAATTGTATAAGACCGTGGAAGATAAGATCCAGGGCATTTCTTGCGCCTGCGCCGATGTTTTCGGAGCGAACGCTTCCGGATTGGATTTGATCAAGGACAACAAAGTCCCCAAAACCACCGGACTGCCGAGCCTGAGCAATCTGCAGGAACAGGGTTTTAATGTCCTTACGTTTTAAGAATGGAAGGGCCCCTGCGTTTCGCAGGGGCCCTTTATAATTAATTCCATATCAGAGAGTAAATTTAAGGAGACACAAAATGAATCAGGAAAGCGTAGCCGTCAACAATGAAGTGGTCCATCTGGACGATGACGATTTTGAAACTTTGGTGATCCAATCTAAAAAACCGGCCTTGGTCGACTTCTGGGCGGACTGGTGTCAGCCCTGCCACATGATGGCTCCGACCGTGGAGGCACTGGCCGAGGAATACGGCGACCGCCTCCTGGTGGCCAAACTGGATGTGGATGCCAACCCCATGACCACCCATAAATATGGGATTCGCGGTATTCCCGCCCTGCTGCTTTTCAAAGACGGGCAACTGGTGCAACAGATCGTTGGGGTGCAACCGAAAGAGGATATCGCCCGCATTATCGAGCAACACCTTTAGTTTTATGGGTGGGGGCCGTTGATTTCAACGCAGGGGTAACGGATTTGAACCCGCGGCCCCATACCCCTTTCAAATTAAAGGGTTTACAGCGGATTAGCGGCAACCCATTTTTTTTCGGAAATTTTATGTTGACAGGTTACGTGAAGGGGTATATTGTTGTATATACAACTTTAGGCTGCAATGAGGAAAAAATCCAAAGCTATGGAGACCATGATGACGAAAAATTCCAAAACTATCGAGGCTGTTGCCCGGGAGATGGGTGAAGAATGTATTGGGGTTCGGGTACGATTGCTCAATCGAGTGATCACCAACCTCTACGACAATGCGTTCCGTCCGCTGGGCATCACGACCAATCAAATGAGTATTCTGGTCTCCATGTTGAGAAGAGGATATTCTACGCCAGGGGAAATCGGTAATTTTTTGCAAATGGAAAAGTCAACCTTGAGCCGCAATCTGGATCGGATGCGCAAAAGCGGGTGGCTTGAAATTCTGCAGGGAGAAAACGGTCGATCGCAACACTTGCAGATGACTTCCAAGGGCAGAAAGGTGGTTGAACAATCGTTGCCTTTATGGAGGTCCGCCCAGAAGGAGGCAAAACAAATTTTAGGTGAACATGGAGCGGCCTCCATTTGTGAAACAGCGAATGGCGTATGGCTCAAACATTTCTAGAAGTGAGTGATTTTTTTTTGAAGTTCTATGTTGTATATACAAATTAGAAATGGATGGTGACACGAATAAACCAATCAAACCAAAAGGAGAAACAAAATGACAACGAAAATTAAGGCGGCAGTCATGCACGGTTTTGGAGATGTGGACGTATTGAAGTATGAAGATATCGAAAGGCCAACGCCCAAACCCGGTCATATACTGATCAAGGTGCTCGCCGCCGGTGTTAACCGCCTGGATCATTACATCCGGGAAGGCAGTATCGTTCCGGAATTGGCGTTTCCCCACATATTGGGCGCCGATGCCGTCGGCGAAGTGGCCGAGCGGGGCGAAGGGGCGACCGGATTTGAAATCGGCGAACGCGTAATCGTCGTGCCCGGCTATCCCCAAAAAAAAGAGGA
>CAYPKH010000423.1:0-2157 GCA_964411245.1 uncultured Nitrospina sp. | reverse complement strand
GAGCAGGAACCCCCAAGCCTGAAACCAGATCACCACCCCGACGGTGAACAGAACCGCGGGCATTATGCCGTGGGACAGCATGATCCATTTGTAATCCGGCTGCGGGAACAAACGAATATCCGGGGCCAGAATCAAGGTGAACACGAACACCGCCAGGCTCCACAAACCGACATACCAGGAGAACAGGGTGCTGCCGAACAGTTTCCCCCAAGTCATCGACCAGGGATTGATGGAGGTCAGGCGCTGCAGGGGCCAGGTCTTGTTCTGGATTTCCGTCACCAGCGCATTCTCCGACTGATAGGCTCCCCATAACCCGGCGAACAGGATGAACATCCATAGAGAGGTCAGCAACAGCGCCTGATCGCCGTGCTCGCCGAAGAACAGGATCAGGTAATAGAACCCGCCAAAGATGAGCGGCGTGGCGATCAGCCGGTGCGGCGTGATCTCCAACCAGAAGTTTCTCTGGAATTCAGGATTAAGATGCATGGGGTTGGGCTCCGAATTTTTCGAGATAGGTTTCCTGCAGGTTTTTTTCCCGGACGGCCAGCGCGCACACCGGCCACCCTCTGTCCATTAATTGTTTGAGCAGTTGATGTTGGGCCTCGCTGGTTCCTTCAAACATGAATTCGATGGAGGTGCCGTTCGCTTCAATCCGAGTGATCCGCTCCTCCCGGCTCAACGCCTCGGCCAGACCCTCCGCCGGGCGGGCCAGGGTGAGGACCAGTGTTCGCTCGTTCTGGATTTTCAGGTCCCTGATCGCCGTATGTTCCTCCAGTTTGCCGTCGTGGATCACCATCATGTGGGTGGAGTAGTCCTCCAGCTCCGACAGAATGTGGGAGGACACCATCAGGGTTTTGCCCTTATCGCGCAACTCGAGAAGCAGTTCCGACAACTGGTGGCGGGCTTGCGGGTCCAGGCCCGAAGCCGGTTCGTCCAGCAGGATGATTTTCGGTTCGTGAATGATCGCCTGACCGATCGCCAGCCGCTGCCGCAAACCGCGCGACAGGTTGCCGGCCTTATCATCCAATCGGTCCGACAAATGCACCCTTGCGGCGGTCAATTGCACCGTGGAGACCACCTTTTCCGGTGGAATATTTTGCGCCAGGGCCATATATTGAAGGCATTGGCCTACGGTCAAATCATCATAAAGTCCGTAAAAGTCCGGGAGAAACCCGATCAAGCGGTGGCATTCCCGGGGATTGTCCAGCACCGAAACATCCTGCAGGCGGATATATCCGGAAACCGGCCGGGCGAGCGCCGCCAGGCAGTTCATCAGGGTGGTTTTGCCCGCGCCGTTGGGACCCACCAGGGCGGTCACCGAACCGGGCTCTATGGCAAAAGAAACCCTATCCAAGGCTCTTTTGCCGGGATATTCAAATGTTAAATCTCTAACCTCAATGAGGGACATAAATGCTCCTGAAATGCGCAAGAGACTTTCTCAAATAGGTTAAAGGCTATCCTGCGCAAAACAAATAAAAAAGAGGATTGGTGCTATGCTCAAAAAGCTGATGACCAAAAGGTGCTTTCTTTTGCTGGTAACCGGTTGTTTGCTTTCCTTGGGGGCTACCTCTTTTGGGGAAGTGATACTCGAATTTTCCACGCCCACACCCGACAGCAGTCCGGCCGATCTGGCTTTTGATAGCCAAGGCAATCTCTGGTTCACCGAACTCAATGCCAACCGTATCGGAAAACTAGTGCCCTCTCAGGGAAAATCCCACACTCCCAAGAGTATTACCGAATACGAACTGCCGCATCCCAACAGCAAACCCCATTACCTGACGGTAGCCCGCAATGGTCTGGTTTGGTTCACGGAAATGGGCGGCAACCGCATCGGCAGTTTGGACCCCAAAACCGGCGCCATCAAGGAATATGAGATCCCCTCCCCCCACAGCGAACCCCACCAGATCGTGGAAGGAACCGACGGCTCCATCTGGTTTCTGGAATTTCAAACCAATAAAGTGGGGCGCCTGAACCCGAAGACCGGCGAGATTACGGAATATCCCGTAGGACCCGGCAATCCGCACGCGCTGGCTGTGGACGGGGACACACTGTGGTACACCCAGGGCGGCATGTTCTGGGTTAACTTGTTTTTCAATAAACTGGGATCTCTGGATATCACTACAGGAGAGGTCGCAGAGATGAGGGTCCCACCGGAAA
>CAYPKH010000422.1:0-2161 GCA_964411245.1 uncultured Nitrospina sp. | reverse complement strand
TTCAGCAAAGCATATGGTCCAATTCTTCGACGAGTTCAAGCGCCGCAATGTCTTCAAGGTAGGCATTGCCTATTTGATTATTGCCTGGTTGATCGCCCAGGTCACAGAAATTGCTCTCGATAGTTTTGCTGCGCCGGACTGGACTATCAAAACAGTTCTGTTCTTACTGGTCATCGGCTTCCCCTTGGCGATCTTCTTTGCCTGGGCCTTTGAACTTACCCCCGAGGGAATAAAGCTCGAAAAGGATATTGCCCGCACTGAGTCCATCACTCATGTCAAACCACAACAGCTGAATTACGTCATTCTGGGGTTAGTGGTTCTGGCCGTGGCGTTTCTGGCTGTCGATCGGTATCTGCTGGAAATCGTACCGGCAGCGCGAGTGGATGAGCGGACGAACACGAGATCGTTACGAGGCGCTTCGTTATCCGGCGGCGTTAAGCGCACCGTCATCACACTCAAAGAAGGCAGGCAGCTGGCACTCGCCGAACTGGCGCCACTGGGTGTGGGACGTCGCTCGCTGGCGCTCTCTCCGGATGGCACCCACCTGGCCTATGTTGTCGACCGCGGTAACACAAGCCAGTTGTACCTGCGCCGGATGGATGAGTTTGAGGCGCAACCGTTAGCCGGTACAGAAGGGGCCTTCGGCCCGTTCTTTTCACCGGACGGGCAGTGGATTGGATTCATGACGCAGACCCAGGTCATGAAGGTCTCCATAAAGGGCGGCACGCCGCAGACTTTGACCGAAGCCGGAAATGTTTACGGGGCCGACTGGGGCCCGGACGACACGATCATTTTCGCAGAACGGGAGGGCTTGCAGCTCAGCTTGGTCTCCGCCAACGGTGGTGAGAAGCAAGTCCTCCTGCGTGGGGGTTTCACTTCCCCGAAATTTCTTCCCGATGGCGGAGGAATTCTCCTCACCAGTTTCGGTAACAATACAGCCGGCGTTACGCTCTTTGTTCCGGAGACTGGCGAGACATTCCCATTGATCGAGCGCGGTATCTCACCACACTACGTGCCTTCTGGCCATATCGTCTATTCGGCTGCCAGTGGCGTTATGGCCGTTCCATTCGATCTTGCGACGAAGTCTGTGACCGGCCCGAGTGTTCCGGTTCTCGACGACGTAAGGATTGAGGCAAATTTGTTCCCGCAGTTGACGTTCTCGGCAGACGGCTGGCTGGCATACATTCCCGGTACAGACATGGGAATCTCGACGCCGGTCTGGGTGGATCGAAATGGCATAGAAGAACCGATACCGCTTCCTCCGCAGCGCTATGGTGCATTTCATTTGTCCCCAGACGGTTCTCAAGTCGCTCTGCTGATCTATGGTCCGGCAACCGATATTTGGCTCTTTGACTTCCAGCGCGCCACTCCGCCGATAAGGCTGACCGTCGGTGGCCACAAATCGATGCCGATCTGGAGTCCTGATGGACGGCGTGTCGCATTTGGCATACATGATCATTCGGACGAGGGCGGCGGCGCCGGTATTTTTCAACAGGGAGTACACGGCGGCCAGCTACTGTCGATGGTGCCCGACTTTGCCTCATGGATCGGTCCCAACTCCTGGACGCCAAATGATCTCCTTGCCTTCGAAGCAGTCCAAGGTCTTGATACGGGCACCGACATCTGGGTTGCCCGGTTGGACGAGGCGGGGGAGCCCGAACCTTTTGTTGGCACATCCGCTACTGAGTGGGGAGCCGCGTTCTCCCCCGACGGTCGCTTCATTGCCTACACATCGGATGAATCCGGCCAGTTCCAGGTTTACGTGAAAACGTACCCACCAACGGAGGCCCGCTGGACGATCTCGGCAGGCTACGGCGAGGAACCCATCTGGTCGGCCGCCGGTGACGAGATCTTCTACCGTCGCGGCGACGAATGGTTGAGCGTTCCGGTCAAAACCGACCCTGACTTCGAAGCCAGCATCCCGCAGGTCGTCTTCGAGGGGCCGTATATCAATGTGGCAGGATTGTCCTACAACGTGACGCCAGACGCGCAGCGATTCCTACTTCTGAAACGACAGGACCAGCCCCCGGCAACACGGATTCACGTCGTAGCGAACTGGTTTGAAGAACTCAAGCGCCTGGTGCCCCCGATAGAGTGATCAGGAACGTCCGCTTTTGGGGAAAGCGGACATACAGGCGAGTGTTGACAAGCCTATAGTGCA
>CAYPKH010000421.1:0-2164 GCA_964411245.1 uncultured Nitrospina sp. | reverse complement strand
GTCACCTACCTTTTTGGGATTGCGATCGGGATAGTCATCGTTGTGTACCGCGAGCCGTTGGTCCTGTGGCTTGGAGTGATCGGAGTGGGAGCCGCTTATTTTTATAACGCCGCTCCCCTGAAGCTGGCGTACCGGGGACTGGGGGAGTTGACCGTCGCGTTTTGTTACGGGCCGCTGATTTGCAGTGGCATGTATCTGGTGCAACAGGGCACCGTGACCCCGCAGGTGTTCGTGCTGGCCCTGCCCCTCGGGTTGCTGATTGGAGCGTTTCTTTGGATCAACGAGTTTCCCGATGTGCACGCTGACCAAAAAGCGGATAAGAAGACACTGGTGGTCCGCCTGGGACCGCGAGACGCCAGCCGTGTGTTTGCAATTATTCTGGTGACGGCGGGAATCCTTCTGGCTCTGTTGCCGCTGATCGGTTCCCCGCGAAGTGTCTGGCTGGCGGGCATTGCGATTCTTCCGGCGTTCATGGCGGCCCGGCGCCTGTGGGTGGATTACGACCATGCGCAACGCCTGAATCCGGCCCAGGCGCAGACGCTTTTGGCTTTCCTTCTGTTTGCGGCGGGAGGGGGCGTGGGTTTGCTGATCGCCAATTGAAACCCCAGACCTTCTTGGCTACACGGAAATAAAGATTTGCGGTGCAGGAGCCGGGATCATCCGCTCCTGCTTTTTCTTTCAGGACCGATTTATTGATGCAGATTATTCGCGTTGAAGCCATTTTGCAAAAGATTGATCGTTTGCGGCTTTTGCCGGTCACAGGATAACCAAAGCGACCGAAGAAAGATTATAGTAACTATCTGAACAGGGAAGAGTCCGTTTAAAAAAGTCCAAGAATTGAAAGTTTCTTCTCAAAAAGACTTCCGTTCACAGGAGGATGGGTGAATGTTACATTCCGGGTCAAATTCATACAAGATTTTCGATCTCAAAAGATGTTTCGCTCAATCAGGATGACTTTCGGTGAATTTTAATGTTCATATAGGAAATCCCGACTAATATGACGTGGAGAATCTGTAGAACTTCAGTTGGTTTGTTAGTGCTGGCAGGAGTTTGGAGCTTTTGTGTAATACCCGATACCGCCAGCGCCATCCCCGCGTTCGCCCGCAAATACAAGGTGGCCTGCACAACCTGCCATACGGCGTTCCCCCAGCAAAATGCTTATGTTGAATCGAATTTAGTGGATGGAGGCCGGCCTCAATTTAAATTTTTACGTTCTGAGGAAGATTGGTCGGTAATGAAGGGGGTTCCAAAATCCCAACGCACCGACCCCTTTGACTCGATCAAATACGTACCTCTGGCCGAAGACGGAAGCCTATGGGTCAGCTTTGGAGGTCGTATGCGCTTTCGTGTAGAGAATTGGTCGGATTTTTCGTTTTCAGATTCGAACGACGACACGTTCCTGCTAACGCGGATTTTTTTGCATGCCGATTTACATTGGGGAAACAACTTCCGTGTATTCGTCGAAGGCAAAAGTGCTCATTCGACCGACCGCGACCTGCCAGGGGGTAAGAGGACGCTAGACGTCGATACGTTAGAGTTGCAGCAGGCGTTTATAGATATCCGGTTTCCGTTTGGAGACAATAGCACTTTTATCCTTCGGCCGGGTCGACGCGAATTATTGAAAGGCAAGCAACGCCTGGTCAGCCCGCTGCCGTGGGGAAATACCTTGCGGCACTGGGACGGTTTGTCAGGAATCCTTGATAGCGCCGGCTGGAATGTCGAAGGTTTCTGGACCCAGTTTTCCCCTGGACAAAAGCATGAATTCAACGATCCAGATTCTGGAAGTATTTTTTTTGGTGTTTACGGTGCTGGAAAAATCGCCGCAAGACAGATAGAGCTTGATCTTTATTGGTTAGGCATTAATCGGGACAACCAAACATTTAACGGTACCTCGGGAGAGGAGGAGCGTCAAACTCTTGGAGGCCGCATATCGGGTAAAATTTCCAATACATTTCTCGATTACGAGTTGGAAGGCGCCTATCAGTTTGGAGAGGTGGGTTCGGCGGATATTAACGCCTTCATGATTGCTACCCAGGTTGGCTACAGGCGAGCCGATTGGAAGGGCAAACCCCGATTTTACCTGGGTTTTGACTATGCAAGTGGAGATGACCAAAGTGGAGGTGACGTCGAAACTTTCAATCAACTGTTTCCGCTGGGCCATGCT
>CAYPKH010000420.1:0-2185 GCA_964411245.1 uncultured Nitrospina sp. | reverse complement strand
ATCGACTTCTCGAAATGCGACGTGCAGTACGGCGACCGTGACCCGAAACCGTTTTCGTTTCAAACCGAATCGGTCGACCAGCGCCCGAAGGTGCCGTGCCACCTGACCTACACCAACGAGAAGACGGCGCAGATCATCAAGAACAACATGCACCTGTCGCCGCTCTACAGCGGCAGGATCGAGGGCGTGGGACCGCGCTACTGTCCCTCCATCGAGGACAAGGTGGTGAAGTTTCCCGACAGGAACACGCACCACGTTTTCCTGGAGCCGGAAGGGTTGCATACGGACTGGATTTATCCCAATGGCATCTCCACCAGCCTGGCGGAGGAGGTGCAGATCCAGGTGGTGCGCTCGATCCCCGGACTGGAAGACGCCGAGATCGTACGGCCCGGTTACGCGGTGGAGTACGATTTCATCCCGCCGACGCAATTGAAAGCCACGCTGGAAACGAAACGGGTGAGCGGCCTGTTTCACGCCGGGCAACTCAACGGGACTTCAGGATATGAAGAAGCGGCGGCGCAGGGGCTGATCGCCGGCATCAACGCCGCATTGCAGGTGCAGAAGCGCGCGCCCTTTGTGCTGACGCGCATGGACGCCTACATCGGCGTGCTGATCGACGACCTGGTCACCCAGGGTACGAAGGAACCGTACCGCATGTTCACCTCGCGCGCCGAGTACCGTCTGTTGCTGCGGCAGGACAACGCCGATCTGCGTCTCATGGGAAAAGGGCATGAATTGGGTTTGATCCCCAAAGAGGTTTATCAGGCGTCGCTCGACAAACACCAAGCCGCGGCGGAAGAAGTCAGCCGCCTGAACCGCACTTCTATTGTTCCCAATAAGCCGACCCTCGCGCAGTTGTCGCGGATCGGCATCACCGACCTCAAAGGCCCGACCACACTGGGCGGGTTGTTGCGGCGTCCGGAGATCCGGTACGGTCAGTTGATCGACGTGTTTAACAGTGCGTCGGTTCCCAGGGCGGTGGCCGAGCTGGTGGAAATCGAAGTCAAATACGAGGCGTTCATTCATCGTCAGAACCAGATGGTCGCCAAACAGAAGAAGCTGGAGAATTACGTCATCCCCAACCACCTGAGCTACGCCGGCATCCCCGGCCTGTCGCACGAGGAAGTGCAGAAGCTGGAGGAAATCCGTCCGGCGACGCTCGGTCAGGCCCTGCGCATCTCCGGCGTGACGCCGGCGGCGGTCGGCATCCTCATGCTCCTGCTCGAGAGGCGAGGCGCCTCACCCCCCTTACCCGCCACCAGCTCCGTGGGATGACTCCCGACGTGCCGCACACCGATTCCGTGCAGTGGATCCTCGAAGTCAACAAGAGCGACATCGCTTACATCGTCGGATTGTTTGAAGCGTACGACGACTTTGCGGTGGTGCGCACGCTCGACCCGGCGCGGGGCCACATCGAACTGATGATCTCCCCGGACTACGTCGACGAAGTGGCGCAGTTGGTGGATCGTCTTTCCAGTGAAATCACCCTGCGCGTGCTGAAACAGTAAAACCTAATTAACCACCGATGAACACAGATAAACACAGATGAAATCTTAATGCTCCTCCCCTTATTCAAGGGGAGGATACAGGTGGGGTTAAAACCAACCACCCCTCACCCTACCCTCTCCCCTTGAGGGGAGAGGAGATTTTTAGTTCTCCCTGTTCCGGGTTTATCAAAATTTATCCTGTTATCCTGTCGCCCTTCGACAAGCTCAGGGTGACAAATCTCCCCGGCCCCTCCTTCGGCAGGCTCAGGACAGGCTTTCAAGAAGGGGGAGCATTAAAACTGGATGAGAGAATACATGGGCAGGTCTTTGAGTTTGTCGCGGCCTTTGAGGAATTCGAGTTCGATGATGAACGCGGCCTCGACGATTTCCGCTTTAAAGTTTCCGCGGATGAGGTCGACCGTCGCCGCCATGGTGCCGCCGGTGGCCAGCACGTCATCGATCACCACCACGCGCTCGCCCTCCTTCAGCGCGTCCTGATGAATCTCGACGGCGTCACTGCCGTATTCCAGTTCGTAGGTCTGCTTAAACGTTTTGTAGGGAAGCTTGCCCGGTTTGCGCACGATGACGCATCCCGCCCCCAGCGCGTAGGCCAAAGTCGCCGCGAAGATGAACCCGCGCGCCTCGATGCCCACCACGTGATCGATCTTTTTCCCCGTGTAGCGTTCCTTGAGATGATC
>CAYPKH010000419.1:0-2199 GCA_964411245.1 uncultured Nitrospina sp. | reverse complement strand
TGCCGACGTCACAGCAGGGCGTCATGTTGCCGTTCTGCTGGACCGTCATGATCTCGATCGACCCGCGCGCGGCCACGCATTCCAGCAGGTAGGGATTTTTCGGGAACGGATTGGAGGTCATGGCGCGCCGCCCCTGTTCGTCCATCCCGAACGCCGGCAGTAAATTGATCCCGAAAATAAAATCTCCCGACTGCGTGAACGATCCGGTATCGCCCATGTGCGTCGTGTAAATGTTTTCGTCGCAGTTCGGGTTGTGCTCCACCAGATATTGGACCTTGTCGTGATAGTCCTCCAGCAGGGCCGCGATTTCCGGAACTTCCGCTTTCAATCCCCTGAAAAAATCCACCAGCAGACCCAACTGCATGGCGAGATCGGTCACCGATTCGAAGACCACGTTGACCAGCAATTTGTTCTGCAGGCTCATCATCTGCTTGAGCAGGGGTTTCTGCCGATCGTGCCACACGGTGGGGTAGAGGGTGATGTCGATACGCCCGCCGAGTTGCATGATGTTCACCAGTCTCTGCCAGCGTTTGGTTTCTTCCGACTTGATGTCGAGGTTGGTGTGCAGGCAGACGTTGGGGGTGACGGTTTTGAGGATTTTGAAAATGTCGACGATGTCCGGGTTCTGCGAGGCCTCGCCGCCGGTCAGGTTGATCTCGTGCTGGGCGAGGGTGTTCAGAACTTCCACCTGTTTGATTTTATCCGCCATCAATTGCGCTTGGGCGGGGGTCAGGTGCCAGTCGGATTTCGGCATCTGCATGAGCGGTTCGTAAACGTGGCAAAAGGTACATTCGTCTATCAGGTAGCGACTGCAACTGACCTCGACAAAAATACTAAGCATAACGAAACGTCCCAAAAGGGTGATTACTCCACATCATACCTTTTCCGGCCCCCTATTGGGAGTTTGAAACGACCAATTTTAAGGGGGAAGAAGGGGGAAAAGGGTAGGCCTGAGTTACCGCAGGGTCATGTGGCCGAAGGCGATGGGTTGGCCGGGTTGGTCGAACGCGTGCTTTAAATCCCGTTCGCCGTAGCCCAGTTTTTTGAGCCGGCCGGAAGCGTCGGCCACTTCGCTTGCGGTGATATAGGCCACCGTGTCCGGCACGCCGGTGGCGCTCAGGTTTTTCGCCAGCTCGGCGATCTGTTTTCTTTGTTTCTTGGGGGTGCCGGGCAGGGCGGGATAGTCCATTTGGCTTTTGTAGGGACTCCGGTAGGTGGCGTTCAAAGCCTGCAGGGTCTGAAGCATCAGGAGGTCCGCGTCCCACGGTTCCATGCGGGAAACTTTGGGATGAATCTGCACCAGCTCCAGCACGCTCAGCACTTGTTCCGATAAATTGCGCCCGACAAAGTCGTGTTGATGTTCCAGTCGGACGTCGGCAAAGCCGACCGCCCGGGCCACTTCCGCGATCAGCGGAAAATTCACCATCGCGGTGTACTGCCCGCCGTACAGTTTATAATACGGCCGGCCCTGCCGGTTGAGTTCGCGGTCGGACAACATGCCGTAATCGAACGAGGAGTATCCTAGATGATTTTCGGCGAGCATGCGCTTCGCCCGCTCGAGAGTTTGGAACGCGCCGGTGTTGACGGGAATGGGAATTTCGTCTGCCAGCCGCTCGAGGTGCTGTTGAATGACTCCTCCATACGGCCAGTCCGAGATGTCGGTGCGTTGAAAACTGCGCTCCCAGACGATCCGGTCGAGAAATGGCGGATGGGTTTTCAGCGCCTCCAGATCCCGGTTCGCGAACTGTTCGACGAACGGCTCCCACGCCCCATTCGGGATGTTGCGCGGAAGCAGGGGTTGCAGGTATTCCTCGTACAGCAGGCCGTCGTTTTTGAGCAGGACGCGGGTCGCCAAATCGTCCCAGATTTCGTTGGAGATGATTTTATGCACCGAGTGCGGTTGGAAATCCTCCTGCGTCTCCGCGTTCACCTGTTCCAGAAAATAAACCCCTTCATGTTCCTTAAGATTCGGATTGGCGCGTACGCCGTTTAAAATTTCTTCCGAGTAGTCGCACAGAGTGTAGCGCAGGCGCGGGTAAACGGTTTGACCGGTATCGGCGGCTTTCAGGCGCGACAGAAAACGCGCCGCCAGGTTGCCGTTGCCGACACCCCATTCCTGCACGCAGACCGGTCCTTCCGCCGGGCCGCGTTCTTTGACGTCCTGGAGAAATTTGTCGGCCAGGGCATGTGCCAGGCGGT
>CAYPKH010000418.1:672-2208 GCA_964411245.1 uncultured Nitrospina sp. | reverse complement strand
CAGGGATATTCCGCTTCCGCTTCCAAGTTGATTCCGCAATTGGAGGATTCGGAATTTTTGAAAGATACCCAATTCAAGGGCTCGATAATTACGAAAGCCCTGGGTAAGCGATTTACCATTCGATCAACAGTGGAACCTCGAGGATGAGTCAAAGCTGGACATTAAGAGAAAAATTTATTCTGACTCTTGCGGGAGGCCTGGTTCTGGCTTTCGGGTTTGTCGAATATGTCGGCGAACCGCTTTACATAAAGCAAAAGCGCCAAGAGGAAAAAATTGAAAGTAAAATTTTCTTTATTACCAAATATCATGAAATTTTGAATCAGAAAGCTTATTACCGGGAAAAGGAGAAGGCAAACCAGAAATTATCAGCCCAGCTGTCCCAATTGTTTCTCTCGCCGTCTCAGCCGGCTTTGGCCGCAGCGCGTCTGCAAAAATCCCTCGAGGACAAAGCCAGAAGGGCCCGGGTCCACTTGGTTCAGGTGAAAACAGAGAAAACGAATTACTGGGAGAATCTATTGGCTGTTCCCATAAGGGTGACGATTAAGTCTTCGCTGGAAGGATTGTCCCGGTTCATCCGTTCCATAGAGAACGATGAAAAGTTTCTGGTGGTAGAAGAACTGGTGACCCGGAGAATCAACAAAAAAGACCCGGAACTAATGGAATCCCACTTGCTGGTGAATGGTTTTATTCAACAGCGCAAACCTGAGAAACCGAAAAAAACATGATGAGAACTCTGGCATTCCTATTGATTCTGATGATTGGATTTGTGTGGAACGGTTGTTCCAGCGAGCCCAGTGCGATCGATCAATTGAAAAGTGCGTACAGAAATCCGATAGATGCCATGCGCCTTCCTCCCCAGCCCGGCCCAAGAGAAGAAAGTAGGCCTCAATCGAATGAATCACCAGCCCCGGAAGTTCAAAAGAAAACCATACCGGACATGGGTCTTTCTTCTCTCCCGGAAAAAAGAGAGCCCGCCATTAAGCATTTTATCGTCGTCACGGGTGAAAAAATTCCCTTATATAAAGGCCCCGGGCCTCAATTCAAGCGAATGGCATTTGCCTACCGGGATCAGAAATTCAATTTGCTCCGCACGGTTAGAGGGGCCGAACCTAACATTTCCTGGCATCTCATCAAGGACAGGAATGACCAGACTTATTTTATTTCCACGGCATCCACCAGGGTGGTCGAAAAGAAAATAGACAACGGGCGCAAGGTGGTATTGAAGCGAAGGGGCTCTATTGATGTGGAAAGTCCTCAGGGCATATTTGATCCCACCCCTCCGCTCCCGCAGGAGTTGATCCAAGCCAAACACCTCACGTTGAATTTTGAACAAACCGATATTTATGAAGTCATCACTACTTTTTGTGAATTATTGAAGATCAATTACATTATCGAAGGTAAAGTGCAGGGAAAAATTACCCTGCAAACTTTCCGGAAAATTCCCACCAAGGATTTGTATTCCGTTTTTGAGCAGATTCTGGCAGTCAATGGCATTACGGTGGTTAAAAGCGGAAATTTTTATCGATTCGTTCCGAT
>CAYPKH010000418.1:0-662 GCA_964411245.1 uncultured Nitrospina sp. | reverse complement strand
AACAAACCCCAGATACCCGCCAAGGACCGGGTGATTATTCAGCTGATTCCGTTGAAGAACCTTTCGGCGGCCACTATTAGAAAAACGATCGCCCCGTTGATCACGAAAAACGGTGTCCTGCTGGACGTCCCTGAAACCAACATATTGATGTTGATCGATCTGGCGTCCTCGGCAAAGCAAATCACCCAGGTGGTAGAAGCTTTGGACACGGACAAGATATCTTCTTCAGATATTCAACTCTACACCATTTATCATTCCGATCCTGAGGTCGTGACCGGTGAGTTGAAAGAGATTTTCGGTTCCATTGGGTACAATAGCGCATTGGATAAATCGCTGGTATTTATCCCCATCGCCCGGATCAATTCGATTCTGGTAGTCAGCTCCCTGGAGGACGTGATCGAGCGGGTGGATTTCTGGATAGAAAAACTGGACCAGCCCATTGCCGGCGGGAAACTCAGCACCTTCGTCTACTATGTCCAAAATGCCGACGCCGGAGAACTGGCCGGCATTATGAATACTATTTTTGGCGATCAAAGGAAAAAATCCATTATAGGTGGCGCTCCCGGAACCAAGAAATCTCAAAAAACCGATCCCAAGAAAAAGACCTCAAAAACGCCGAAACTGAAATCCAGCGTCCAAAAAACCACCTATAACATAAGGGG
>CAYPKH010000417.1:0-2213 GCA_964411245.1 uncultured Nitrospina sp. | reverse complement strand
GTTCGCGGCCCCAATGCGGAACCCAGCGGGTCTTGTTGATCTCTTCCAGGGCGTTGGCGCGCAACCCGTTCTTGTCCATCGGGATAAACCACTGCGCCGTCGCACGGAAAATGATCGGCTGATGACAGCGCCAGCAGTGCAGGTAGGAATGTTCGACTTCACTGGCGGTGATCAGAAATCCGCCAGCCTGAAGTTTCTCGATGATATTCGGATTCGCCTTGGTCACGAACTGTCCGCCGAAATGTTCCACCTCGGGTTTGAAAACGCCCCCGTCATCCACGGGATTGTAGGTGTCCAGCCCGTATTTCTGCCCGACGATGTAGTCCTCCTGACCGTGGCCGGGTGCCGTGTGCACACATCCGGTGCCCTGCTCGAGGGTGACATGATCCCCCAGAATCACCGGCGACTCCCGGTCGATAAACGGGTGGCGGCATACGACGCCTTCCAAATCCTTACCCGTGCATAGGCCAATGGTTGTGGCCTTCGCCAATTCCCATTCTTCCAGCAGAGCCGGCACGCGCTCCTTGGCAACGATCCAAAATTCCCCATTATGGCATATCGCCGTGTACTCGAAATCCGGGTGCAGGCAGATCGCCAGGTTGGCGGGCAAGGTCCAGGGCGTGGTCGTCCAGATGACCAAATAAGTTCGGGACGCGTCAAGTCCCTTCATTTGATCCTTCCAGCCCGACTGGACGGGAAACTTCACGTAGATGGACGGAGACTTGTGATTGTCGTACTCGACTTCCGCTTCCGCCAGGGCGGTGCGGCATTGGGTGCACCAGTGAACGGGCTTGAGCCCTTTGTAAACCATGCCCTTTTCGATGAACCGGGTGAACTCGCGGACAATGGTGGCCTCGTAGGAATAATCCATGGTGAGGTACGGCTGATCCCAGCTGGCAAACACCCCCAGCCGTTTGAACTCTTCCGTTTGAATGTCGACAAATTTTGCGGCGTATTCCCGGCACAGCTTGCGAATTTCGCTTTTGCTGAAATCCTTTTTCTTCTTTTTCAGCTCCTTGCCCACCTGATGCTCGATCGGCAGACCGTGGCAATCCCATCCCGGAACAAAGGGGGCGTCGAATCCCTTCATGCTCTGAATCTTGACGACAAAATCCTTGAGCACCTTGTTCAGCGCATGGCCCATGTGGATGTGGCCGTTGGCATAAGGCGGGCCGTCGTGAAAAACATACTTGGGTTTACCCGCCGACGCCTTGCGAATCCGGGCGTAGAGGTTCTCGGTTTCCCATTGTTTGAGAACCTCCGGCTCCTTTTGGACGAGATTCGCCTTCATCGGAAAATCCGTCATCGGCAAATTCAATGTTTCCTTATAATCCATATGATTAAAGTCTATTATTTAATCTACTTAATAATCCTTATCTTTTAAAATTTCATGGCTTGTTTGACGCGTTCCATGGTGGCCTGGGCCACCTTGCGGGCTTTTTGTGTCCCCTCTTCCAGAATGTCTTCCACCTCTTTGGGTTTGGCGGCGATTTCCCTCCGGCGTTCCATGTGGGGTCGCAACCCTTCGAGCATGGTATCCACCAGTTTTAATTTACAATCGCCACAGCCGAGGGCGGCGGTGCGGCAATCGCGGTCGACCTCCTTCTGCATCTCCACCGGCGAATAGAGCTTGTGAAACGGATACAGATTGCACACATCCGGGTCGCCGGGATCGGTCCTGCGACCCCTCTGCGGGTCGGTCAGCATGGCCTTCACTTTTTTGGTGATTTCCTCTTCGGTGTCGGACAGATAAATGGCGTTATTGTAGCTTTTGCTCATTTTCCGGCCATCGATTCCGTTGAGTTTGGGGATCTCGGAAATTTTGGCCTGCGGTTCCTTGAACACCTTCTTTTTATAAATGCCGTTGAAGCGCCGGACGATCTCGCGTGAAATTTCCAGATGCGGCGCCTGGTCGATCCCGACGGGAACCAGATCGGCATCATACAGGACGATATCCGCCGTCTGCAGGACCGGGTATCCGAGGAACCCATAGGAACTCATGTCGACGTTCTTCACCTCCACCTGTTTTTCCTTGTAGGTGGGATTGCGTTCCAGCCAGGGCACCGGCACCACCATGGACAAGATCAGGTGCAATTCGGCATGCTCGGGAATGCGAGACTGAACGAACAGCGTGCTTTTCTCCGGGTCCAGCCCGGCGCTCAGCCAGTCCACCACCACCTCAAAGGTATATTGTTTGATATGGCTGGGGTCCT
>CAYPKH010000416.1:0-2225 GCA_964411245.1 uncultured Nitrospina sp. | reverse complement strand
GGGGTGGATCCCGGGCATGTGGTGATCATCGGCGGCGGCATTGTCGGCATGAACGCCGCTAAAATGGCCATCGGCACCGGCGCGCGGGTCACTCTCCTGGACGTGAACCTGTCCCGCCTCCGATATATCGACGATATTTTCGGCGGACGCGTCAAAACCATCATGTCCAACAAGCTCAACATCGAAGAGTTTTCTCAGGTGGCGGACCTGTTGATCGGCGCGGTGCTTCTGCCCGGCGCGAAATCTCCCAAGTTGATCTCTCGGGAAATGATCCGGAACATGATGCAGGGTTCGGTGGTGGTGGATGTCGGCATCGACCAAGGCGGCATTCTTGAAACCTCGCGACCCACCACCCACAGCGACCCGATTTTCGTGGTCGACGGCGTGGTGCATTACTGCGTCGCCAATATGCCCGGCGCTGTGGCTCGAACCTCCACCTATGCCCTGACCAACGCAACTCTGCCCTATGCCCGCGAACTCGCCGGCAAGGGACTTCAAAAAGCCCTCCTGCAAAATTCCGCCCTGTGCCGTGGGCTCAATCTTTTCAAGGGAAAGGTGACCCATCCGGCGGTGGCCGAAGCGTTGGATAAGGAATTTGTTCCCCCCGAAAAGGTTTTGAGTTAGACTTAGGCCGAAATTGATCCCTCCCCGGAATCCCTTCCGGGGAATCCACCATTTCCTATTGTTAAAAACCGGCATGCGGCATTCCAATTTCGTCCATTTACACGTGCATACCCACTACAGTCTTCTGGACTCGTCCTTGCGCCACGAGGCCCAGTTCCAGCGGGCCGCAGAGTTCCGGATGCCCGCCGTCGCCATGACCGACCATGGCAACCTGTTTGGTGCTATGGAGTTTTACGCCGGGGCGAAAAAACACGGCCTCAAACCCATCATCGGGTGCGAAGTGTACGTCGCTCCCGAAAGCCGGCTTAAAAAAGACAGCAACCACGGTCTGCGCGACGCCTCTTACCATTTGATCCTGCTGGCCAAAGACGATACCGGTTACAAAAACCTGCTGAAACTGGTGACGCAGGGATATCTGGAGGGATTTTATTACAAGCCGCGCATCGATAAGGACCTGTTGGCGCAAAACGCCGAAGGGTTGATCGCGCTGTCTTCCTGCAATCGAGGCGAGGTGGCCCACCACCTCAACAAGGAGAACATTCCCCGCGCCACCCGGATGGCCGAGCAATACCGCGACATCATGGGTGAGGACAATTTTTATCTGGAACTGCAGAATCATAAACTGGAATGGCAGGAGGGGATCAACAGGGGACTGCTGGAGATCAGCAACAGCACCGGCATTCCCGTGGTGGCCACCAACAACTGCCATTACCTCGACCGGGAAGATTTCAGCGCCCACGAAATTCTGTTGTGTCTGCAGACCGGTAAGACCATGGAAGACCCGTACCGGATGAAGTATCACTCCGACGAATATTATTTCAAATCGGCGGAAGAGATGACCGAGCTGTTTCAGCAAGTGCCGGAGGCCATCGAGAACACCATCAAAATCGCCGAGCGGTGCAACCTGGAAATGGATCTGGGCATCGACAACCTGCCGGAGTATCCGGTGCCGGAGTCGTATACTCTGTCTTCCTACCTGGAAGAGAAATCGAAGGGGGGATTGCAGGATCGGTTCGAGACTATGAAGCGGTTGAATCAAACCTTTGAGGCCGCGGTGTATGAAGCGCGTCTCGACGAGGAACTGCAGATCATCCAGAAGATGGGATACCCCGGCTACTTTCTGATCGTGTGGGATTTCATCCGCCACGCGCGGGAACAGGGCATACCCGTCGGGCCGGGGCGGGGCTCCGCCGCGGGCAGTCTGGTGGCGTATTCTTTGAAGATCACCGATCTCGATCCCATCCAATACGGTCTGCTGTTCGAGCGGTTCCTGAACCCGGAGCGGGTGAGCATGCCCGATATCGACATCGATTTCTGCATGGACGGGCGCGACGAAGTCATCCAGTATGTCACCGAAAAATACGGCGGCAACGAGTTCGTCAGCCAGATCATCACCTTCGGAAGCATGAATGCGAAAGGCGTGATCCGCGACGTGGGCCGGGTGCTGGGCATGACCTACGGCGAGGTGGACAAGATCGCCAAACTGGTGCCCAACCGGTTGAACATCACTCTCACCGACGCGTTCAAGGAAGAGCCGAAGTTCAAGGAGATGCGCAAGGAAAATGAAAATGTCGACACGCTGTTGAACATTGCGCTTCGCC
>CAYPKH010000415.1:449-2228 GCA_964411245.1 uncultured Nitrospina sp. | reverse complement strand
GCCATCGCGCACGTTACCGACGATCAGATCCGGTATCCGGTCGCCGGTAAATTCTCCGGATACGATATAACCCGGTCCCTTCTCCGCGGCGAAATCCGCCTGCCGTTGAAACCCGCCTTTGCCGTCGCCCAGAAAAATGGTCAGGCTGTCCGCCGTCGGGCTGGAGATGATCAGGTCCAGGTTATTGTCGCCGTTCATATCGCTTTGAGTGATGTAGCTGGCCTGTTTGCCGCCCATAATTTTTCGGGGCGTCTGGAAGGTGCCGTCGCCGTTGCCGTCGTAGACGCGGATGAAATTCATTTTCAACGCGTTGAAGGTGATGGCGAGGTCCAGGTTGTGATCGCCGTTGTAATCGCCCGTGACCAGCCGCGCCGGTGTGCCGGGGGCCTTGTACGCCTCCGCCGGTTTGAAGGTGCCGTCGCCGTTCCCCAGAAAAATAATCAGCTTGTCGAACCGCAGGGTCACCGCCAGGTCCGCCTTGCGGTCGTTGTTGAAGTCGCCGGTGGTGATGGCGATCGGCAGTTTGCCGGTCTTCACCCGGTCGAGTATTTTGAACACGCCGTCTTTTTGTCCGAGGATGATGGAGAGATTGCCGTCGCCGTAATTGCAGACCACAATGTCGGGAATGCGGTCGCCGTTGAAATCCGCCACCGCCAGGGCCACCGGTTCGCGGCCGGTGTTCATCACGAACGGTTCCTTGAAGGTGCCGTCGCCGTTGCCTTCAAAAAACATCAGCGTGTGGTCGTTGGTGTTCGACACCAGCAGGTCCGGAAACTCGTCGTTGTTCATGTCGTGGGCGACCAGTGTGGCGGGCTTATTGCCGACCTTGTAGGCCGAGGGCAGGGCGAACGGCTCGGGATCGCGCGCGCTGGGACCGCATCCCGAAAAAAAACTGAATACCGCCGAAGCGATAAAACCAACCAGTAGCAGGCGAGTCATTGAGGTTCTCGGATCAAGAAGGAGAGCTTTGCATAACCCGAAGAGCCGGATGATTTTTGCTTTAGTGTTTCAAAACCCAGATTCTTCGTCCCTTCGGTCCTCAGAATGACGAGATATATCCAATTTGTCATCCTGAGCGCCAGCGAAGGATCTGGGTTTATCCTGATTACCATACTTATGCAAAGTTCTCGTTCGTAAGCGGCCCATTGACCCCTTTTCATGCTGAGCCCTTCGGCAAGCTCAGGGTGACCCATTTTTTCCAAGACCTCCCACTCCCCAACGCCCTGATCCTGGACCCTTATCCGAAGCCCGGTCCCGGATGTATAAAATTTTTAATCCAAAGTTATTAAATTTCATACAGTTTTTCCTTTTGCAGTTTAATCGTCCCACCCGGTGAAAATCTGAATTCCGTTGATTTTCAATCTCTTAGAATAAACTCCCCGGTCGGGTTTGAAATTGGCCGGGGTCTTGCAACCCGCGTAAGGACAACCCTTTTCCAACCCAAAACCTTCTCGGGGGAGATTGAAACATGACAGGAATACAATACATGAAAAAAGGACAGGTTGTTTTCCGCGAAGGCAGCCAAAGTGATTTTGCATTTATCATCGAAGACGGCCAGATTGAAGTGTCCCGCAAACGCCTGGACGGCAACGTTGAGGTGCTCGATATTCTGGGAAAAAACGAAATCTTTGGAGAGCTCGGCATGATCGACGGCGGTCCCCGTTCGGCGACGGCCACCGCTCTGGAAAACAGCAAGGTGACCCTGATCTCCCGTAACGATTTAAATGCCATGGCTCAAAAGGATCCGAAAGCCTGGTTTCCCATTGTGAAAGCGATGTC
>CAYPKH010000415.1:0-439 GCA_964411245.1 uncultured Nitrospina sp. | reverse complement strand
CCGTCTGCGTCGTTCCACCCGCCGGGAGAAGAAAATTATTCGTCACGGCAGTCTGCGCCGAAGCAAGTAAGCCGGTCCTTTCGGGACCCGGTTTACTTCGCCAAACATCTGGGCTAGAATATCGACCGGATCGACTCCCGGGGAGCGTTCGCCCCTGATGCGGTGCGCTCCGAACCTGTAACCCTTCCAGCCCGGCGAAACCTTGAAAATCCTCAGAACCATCGACTCCTTTCAGCCCAACCGTCAGGAAGTGTCCCAGCAAGCCTGGCAGATTTCCAACCGGTTGGAGCAGAAGGGAATCCGGTCCCCGTTGCTCACCACGGTTTCCCCGACAGACGACCGATCCTTAACAAAGGAAACGTTGGGCCGGGTCCGGGTGACCCGGGTCCCCGTCCAGTGGGCGCTGGGAAATTACCGGGTCAGCTTCGGAATGATGACC
>CAYPKH010000414.1:0-2233 GCA_964411245.1 uncultured Nitrospina sp. | reverse complement strand
ATTCGCGCCTGCCGGAAATATTGAAGAACATAGGTCTCGCGCCCTATTTCAATTTCATTCTGGCTTCCACCGTCGTCGGCTCCGCCAAACCCGATCCCGGTATTTTCAATGAAGCCTTGCAGCGGGCGGGCGTGCCGCCGGAGCAGGCCTGCCACATCGGCGACGAACCGGCCACGGACATCCAGGGGGCGCGCAATGCCGGCATCCACGCTATCCTGATTGACCGCAAAAGTCATCACGATGGCGGAGGCATCGCCAAGGTGCCCTCCTTCCACGCATTGGTCTGAACTCCAGCTTTCCCCCGGACCCGAACCGTTTCTATTTTATTTGAAAGTGGATAACGGGTCTTTTCCTTTTAAAGGATTGTCCCTCAGGTTAATACAGCGCACCCGCATGTTGGATTTCGGCCCAAGATTGATGATCACCGCGACTTCGTCGAACGTCACATCTTCTTGTCCCCGGAACCGGGCAACATTGATGGTCGCGGGCAGATCGAAGGCTCGCCTCTCACCCGGTTGCAGGATTTCATGGACGTACACCTTTTTGCCAAGCACCACGTTGAGGTCGGCGTCCTCCTTGCCGATGTTTTCCACGAAGAAATCGTTAGCACACCGCTCGGCTTCTCCCGGTTCGATAATCCGGATTTTATCCACCCTGGTAACTGTATCATCCGCCCACAGGTTGGCGGGTATTCCGAGGACCACACACAGGACCAGAATATGGAAAAGGAAAATTTTTGTTTTCATGAGACTGCCTCCAAATGTGGGTGGAACCTCACCCATGGTTGAGCCCGGGGAGCGGGACAGAAGCCAGGGATCCGCCGCCACTCCCCGGGTATTTTTGGACTATTATTCCCTAAATATGGTCCCCCTTCAATATTTAACAACGGGACAAATCTAATTATCTGAATTTTAGGCTATTACTCTGCCTTGAACAGGAGTCCGGAGGGGGAGGGAGTTATTCGGGCAGCGCGCCGCCGTTGGAAAACCGCTTGTTGTGTATCCCCTCGACATCTTCTAGTGCTTCTAACCTATCCGTATGATTGACCAAAAATTCTGAATAACTACACAGATCCCATTTTTCAGAGTGGTTTAAGCTCTTCCCCGGTCCCTTCGCTAACGTTTAATCAATCGAAGGACGACAAGCAAATTGACCATTGCAAATATAGGAACGACCAGGGTTGGCGCTAAAGCCATGGGAAACTCAAAGATGGTTTTCAAACTGGGGGACTCTTCGATCATATACATCGGGCCTGGTAACCCCACATTAATTAATACCATCGCAAACGGAACAATAATTATAAAACCAATTATATTAATAATAATTGCCGACTTTTCTTTCCAAACTCCTTTATAAATTAAAACTGCTGCGATCAAAGTCGTAACTCCATAAAGAAAATCTGGAATTCCAATAAACTTGGAAAAAAATGAAGAAAATTCACCCGTATAACCCTTGATAATACCACCTAAGGCCAGGATTCTTAGTCCTTCGAAACCCATAATTAGATGAAGTGGAGTTTGATCAATAATATTTTCAATTCCCTGGCGCAACGTTTTTGAAGCCAGCCAGGGAATCATAACGATCAAGACCGGGATTTGGGGAATCCACAACCCGGGGAGCGAGCTTAAGAAGCCTTCGCTTTGATAATAACCGCTCAACCCTAAATACGCACTCAACCCTCCCCATAAAGTGACGATAGCCAGAATGAGAACAATCTGCTTTTTTTGGTGTGCACTTATTTGGCCCGAATCATATGTATTTCTGGTCACCCTGTAAATGGCAACGATTTGAATCAGGCACAGCAATGGTACCATTGAAAATTTCATAACAAATCTCCTTTGATTTTATTTTTGAGAACCAAATTAAAGATGGTTCCAAAAGAAAACGTATTAAAAATACGCGGTTGCAAGTATTTGAGGGCACTGTTTTTCCGAATCATGTCCTCGAAAGGCTGAATTTAACTGGGGAAACATTTCCCGAATTTCACCAGCAGGCGCGGGTCCCCTTTGAGGCGCAGTTTTCGAGTCAGGAAAGCCCAAACAAGATTTTTTTCCTGGCGCAAAAATCCTATCCATGTCCTTGCATCGGCGCGGACTGTCAGATCGGCTTTGCCAACAAGCCCGTCTTCAACCTTAACGGTTTTGCCTCGAATGGTGATGGTGGCATCTCTAATTTCCGCCCCTGAAAACCGAAAATGATAGACCGCATCTATTTCATCTGCCTGGTGCCGGTT
>CAYPKH010000413.1:0-2234 GCA_964411245.1 uncultured Nitrospina sp. | reverse complement strand
GAGGGGGAGGTGAAGGGGGGGTTGAAAATCCCTGATGAATCGAACCGCTACAAAAATAAAAAAGTGGTAAACTGGGGCATGCGAATCACACGGGCCGATAAAATTCTGATCGCTGTTCTGTTTGCTTTGAATATTTTTCTATTCGCACAGGTGGATTTGGGCAACCGGGCGGGAAGCTGGGTGGTCATCGAAGTCGATCACCAGGAAGTCGAACGCCTGCCCTTGTCGGAGAACCGGATCGTTCACGTCACCGGTCCCATCGGCGAAACCGAAGTGGAGATCAAAGACGGCAAGGCGCGCGTGGTGAAATCCCCGTGCAGTAAAAAACTATGTATCAAATCCGGATACATCCAGTACGCCGACCGGTTCGCCGCCTGCCTGCCCAACCGGGTGGTGGTGCGCGTGCTCGGCGCCCCGCATCGCGGCATCGACGCCGTGCTCAGTTAAACCCCAACCCTTGTCCGCCAACGTGGCCGATTCTTTTTCGAACCCATTCCCGATCCGCCGCAGCCTGATCGCCGCCTTGTTGTGGCTGTGGGTGTTTCCGGGACCACTCCCGGAAGCCGAGGCGGCCAGCTGGACGCGTCCCGCCCACCATGACCTGGAGATCACGTTAGACCCGGCCCGTCATTCCGCGAAAGTGGAGGACCTCGTCACCCTGTATCCCGGTGGCCGCAAGGAGGGGGCGATCCGTTTTCTTCTGCATGCCAATTACACCATCGACCAAACCGAAATTCCGCACCAAGGCGATTGGAAAATAGAAACGGCCGCGGTCAAGGACGGCGACACTCCTCTGCACAGGATTAGCGTGCATAAACCGAAAGGCCAGCCGTGGCCAGATTTTCTGCAGATCAGGTTTCGATATCATGGAACCTATAGCGACGCCTTGCGCGAAAACAGCGAGCCGCCGCCCGGCCCACCCGCCGGTGAAGAGGACCACGGCATCTTCCTGTCCGGCGCCAGTTATTTTTATCCTATAGTGGAGGACCCGGACGGAACGTTTTTGATCACCTATTCCCTGTCCGCCAATCTGCCTGCCCCATGGAAAGTAGTGAGCCAGGGCAAACGCATCCTTGAAACCACGGTGAACGGACCGCGCCACACCTTCTGGCAGTGCGACGACCCGATGCAGGAAATTTTTCTCATCGCCGACCATTTTAAGGAATACCGCGATCAATACCAGGACGTCAAACTCTACGTATTTTTGCGAAAAAAGGAAAAGCAACTGGCATCGAAATATCTGAAGGCGGCCAAATCCTACATCGCGTTTTACGAGAAACTGATCGGCGCCTACCCATTCGTCAAGTTCGCGGTGGTGGAGAATGCATTGCAGACCGGTTACGGCATGCCCTCATTTACGCTGTTGGGCTCGCGGGTGATCCGTTTTCCGTTCATCCTGCACACCTCCTACCCTCATGAAATTCTCCACAACTGGTGGGGCAACGGCGTATACGTGAAGCCCGGCGGGGGCAACTGGTCGGAGGGCCTGACCACATATCTTTCGGATCATTTGTTCCCGGATCTGAAGGGTAAAGGGGGCCGGTATCGTTTTCAGGAGTTGATGAAATATTCCAGTTACGTCAACACGAAGAACGATTTTCCGATTTCAAAATTCACCGAACGCACCGGCATGGCCTCGCAGGCCATCGGTTACGGCAAGCTGGTGATGGTGCTGAACATGTTGCGGCTGGAGCTGGGGGACGCGGCGTTTCTGAAAGCCCTGCGCGAGTTTTTCATCACCCAACAGTTTCGCCACGCCGGGTTTGATGAATTGCGCGCCCATTTCGAGGCGGCTTCCGGCAAAAAGCTGGAGGTCTTTTTCCGGCAATGGGTGCGCGCCAAAGGCGCGCCGGAGCTGGAGCTGGCCGGCGCCGCGTATGAAAATTTTCAGGACGAGTATCGGCTCACATTAACGATTAGGCAAAAGCAGAAGCGACCGGTGTTTCAAATGACTCTGCCGGTGGCAGTCTGGATTGAGGGAGATGACAAACCGCACATCCAGAATCTGAAGCTGGAATCCAAAACCCAACAGGAACTGCGCCTGTTTGTCAAAGGAAAACCGCGGGCGGTCATGCTGGACCCTTACTACGATCTGTTCCGCCGGCTCGATCCGCGCGAAGCGCCGCCCAGCATCAGCCAAAGCTACGGAGCGGAACAAGCGGTGGCGGTGTTTTCCAGTAAGGAGACGAACCCGTCACACAAGGCCTATGGGCAATTCGCGAAGGCGTTGGGAC
>CAYPKH010000412.1:0-2239 GCA_964411245.1 uncultured Nitrospina sp. | reverse complement strand
AAAAACCAGTCCGCCTTTCCAGAATTTGAGGACTTCGACGGGATTCGACAGAAAATAACGGAACTCGACGATAATATAAAGGGCGCGGCCACCCACCAGAGCGGCGAGGGCAATATAAAAACACAGGTCCAGGATTCTCTGTTGGTCCAGTCCGTCCTGTTTCGCCCACCGGGCGGCCAGCAGGATACCGGAAAAAAATCCTGTCGCTACCAGCAGGCCGTAGGTGAAAATCTTGAGGTTTAAAAACCCAAATTCGATGAGGATGGGATGCATGGCTGATTCCCGCTAAATGATTTCCATGAACATTCAAGTGCTCTCGGGCGTGTCCGATGAATTATTGATTTGAGGAACCTCTCCGGAGCGCATCAGGTCCGCGAACATCAGGATTACTCCTACTGTGATACAGGAATCGGCGATATTGAAGGCGGGCCAATGGTAACTGCCCACGAATAAATCGATAAAATCGATGACTTCATGATACAGGATACGGTCGATCAGGTTGCCGATCGCCCCGCTGAAAATAAGAATCAATGCGACTTGCACCATTTTCCGTTCCCGGGGCGTCTGGTGAAAGAAGATCAGAATCGCGATAATGGCTATGATCGAAAATCCGACAAACATAAGGGTCTTGAATTGCGACGGTCCTTCGGCAAACAAACCGAACGCCACTCCCGGGTTGCGGATATGGGTAATGGCAAAAAAACCGTCGATCACCATTTTAAAATGGCCCTGCGGAATATGGGTGGAAACCAGCAGCTTGGTGTATTGATCCAGAATGATCAACACGTTGGAAGCCAGGAATAGGTAAAGATATCGGTTGCTCAAAACCTCAGGCCTTTGCCGATTCAAGATTAGTGACGCAACGGAGGCAGACGCTGGGATGTTCCGGCGCCGGTTCTTCCACGAAATAATTCCAGCAGCGCTCGCATTTCTTTCCGGGTGCCGGGTGAACCGCGATTTTAAGTCCCTCCACGGTTTCGCTGACATACACATCCGTTTCATCCTGCAACGATGGGATGATTTTCACCCCGGACACGATAAAAATGTATTTCAACTGGTCCTGTTCCTTCTCCAAAACCGCATTCAAATTTTTTGGAAGTTCCAGCAGGACCTGGGCATCCAGCGAATGGCCGATCACCTTTTGCTGCCGGCGCAACTCCAGCGCCTTGCTGACCTCCCCTTTCAGCTGGCTGATCTTCTCCCATTTGTCCACCAGATCGTCCGAAAAGGAAACCTGGGACAGATCCGGGAACGCACTCAAATGCACGCTGGCCGGTTCACTTCCCCGGGCAGGTATGTAGGACCACACTTCCTCCGAGGTGAAGCTGAGTATCGGGGCCACCAATTGCGTCATCCCTTTCAACAACTCGTACAGGGCGGTTTGCCCTGACCGGCGGCCCTTCGAGTTCTTGGGATAGGTGTATAAACGGTCTTTGATAATATCCAGATAAAACGCGCTCAAATCCACGACGCAAAAATTGTAGAACGAATGGTAGAAGGTGTGGAATTCAAAATCTTCAAACGCCTTCAGTATTTTTTCGGACACGGTGCGAAAGCGGTAGAGAATGTAATGGTCGATCTCTTCCAGCTCGCCGATTGGAACCGCATCCGATGGGGGATCGAAGTCGCTCAGGTTGCCCAGCAGGAAGCGGAACGTGTTGCGGATTTTACGGTAGGCCTCGGTGAGGCGCTTTAAAATTTCATGGGAAATGCGGATGTCTTCCCGGTAGTTTTCCGAAGCCACCCACAGCCGCAGGATATCCGCACCGTATTGATCGATAATTTTCTGCGGTGCGATGACGTTGCCCGCGGACTTCGACATCTTCTTCCCCTTGCCGTCCACGACATAACCGTGGGTCAGCACGGTTTTATAGGGCGCGGCGGACCGTGTACCGACCGATTCCAGAAGCGAACTGTGGAACCACCCCCGGTGCTGATCACTGCCTTCGAGATACAGGTCGGCGGGCCAATGCAGGTTGGGATCGCCCTCCAGGACCGCGGCGTGGCTGACCCCCGAGTCGAACCAGACATCAAGAATGTCCGTCTCCTTGAAGAATTCCGCACTGCCGCAGGAACATGTGTAACCGTCAGGCAACAATTCTTTCACATCCTTTTCAAACCAGAAATCGGCGCCGTGCTGTTCTACCAGCTTCACGATATGCGACATCACCTCGGGCGCCGTCACATGCTGGTCACATTGCCTGCAGGTGACCACGGTGATAGGAACCCCCCAGGCGCG
>CAYPKH010000411.1:0-2243 GCA_964411245.1 uncultured Nitrospina sp. | reverse complement strand
CGGGCCAGCTCCATCGCCGACAAGTACGCCATCATCCTCGATACCTACACGCTTCTGCTGGAAGACGATATCCTCGTCAATGACACCATCGAGACCATCAGGCGGGAGCACTCCAATGCCGAATGGGCGCTGACCGTCACCCTCGAAAAGTTCACCAACCTGTTCAACAACATCAACGACGATTACCTGAAAGGCAAAAAGGACGATCTGGATTTGGTGGTTCATGGGGTCATCAAAAACCTGATCGGGCACCACCAGGAAAGCCTCGCAGATATCGACGAACCGGTGATCATCATCACCCATGAGTTGAGTCCCTCGGACACGATCTTGATGTCCAAAAGCTATATCCTGGGAATGGCCACCGAAGTGGGCGGCAAAACCTCCCATGTCGGAATTTTTGCCTCCGCGCTGGGCATCCCGGCGGTGGTGGGTCTCGGCGATTTCAACCGGTTCGTCAATTCCGGAGATACCGTCATCATTGACGGCATCCAGGGGGAAGTGATGGTCCAGCCGGACCAGGAACAGCTCCGTCACTACCGGAAAAAACAGAAGAACTACCAGCGTTATGAAAAGACCCTGCTGGCGGACATCGACCTGACCGCGGAAACCCTGGACGGAGAGAAGGTCCAGTTAATGGCCAACATCGAAACCCTCCAGGAGGCGAAGACCGTCCGGAAATACGGAGGCAAAGGAATCGGCCTGTACCGCACCGAATTTTTGTATCTGGCGGCCAACACCCTGCCGACCGAAGACGACTTGTACTCCAACTTCAAAAAAGTGGTGCAGGCCATGGAACCTTACCCGGTGGTCATCCGCACCCTGGATATCGGGGCCGACAAGCAACTCCGGATAATCAACGATACCCCCGAAGACAATCCGGCCCTGGGCCTGAGGGGCATCCGGCTTTCGCTGGCACGGCCCGAACTTCTTATGAATCAATTGAAGGGAATTTTGCGAGCCAGCCTATACGGAAAAACCAAAATCCTTTATCCTATGGTCTCCAGTGTGGAAGAGGTGGTGGAGGCCAACCGGTATCTGGAACAAGCTAAAGAGGAATTAAGAAAAGCGCAGATTCCTTTTCATGATGACATTCCTGTGGGGGCCATGATCGAAACCCCGTCAGCGGCTCTCATCGTCGACCGGATACTGGAAGCGGTCGACTATATCAGCATCGGCACCAACGATTTGATTCAATATGTCCTCGCGGTGGACCGGATCAATGAAAACGTGGCTCATCTGTATCAGCCTTTTCATCTTTCTGTCCTGAGAATTTTGAAAGAAGTTTTTGCAAAGGCGGAGAGCATGGGCAAACCTGTCTCCATTTGCGGAGAACTGGGCGGTGATCCCATGGCCACCTTTTTACTTTTGGGTCTGGGCAAAGTGGATGAATTGAGCATGGAACCTCATTCCATACCCAAAGTAAAAAACGTTTTGAGGAAAATGACCTTGAAGGAAGCCCGTGCCCTGGCCGATCATGCCTTGAGCCTGTCTACCTCAGAAGAAATCAACCGGTTCATCAATGAGGAAATGCGAAACCGGTTTCCTTCGGATTTTGACCGGGATCTGGCATTTGGCGAGAAAAAACGATAATCCGCCCGCCCGTCATGGATCTTCCGAGCCCATCAGGGAAAACATTCAACTGAATTTAAACCCTTTCACCCTCAAACGAAGGTAAGCTTTTATGAGCTCAGGAAATTATTTATTCACTTCGGAATCCGTATCCGAAGGTCATCCTGATAAAATTTCGGACCAGATTTCGGATGCCATACTCGATACACTCTTAAAGCAAGACCCGTATTCCCGTGTGGCCTGTGAAACATTGGTCACGACGGGGCTGGTCGTTATATCTGGTGAAATAACCACCAAGGCCTACGTGGAAATCCCAAAAATAGCCCGGCAAACTATCAAGGAGATCGGCTACACCCACTCCGACATGGGCTTCGATTTCCACACTTGCGGAGTAATGGTCACTCTCGACGAACAGTCCCCGGACATCGCACAGGGCGTGGATGACGATCGACATGAGCAGGGCGCCGGCGACCAAGGCATGATGTTCGGTTACGCCTCCAATGAAACCAAGGAACTGATGCCCGCACCCATCGTGTACGCCCATAAGCTGGTCCGAAAACTTGCCGAAGTCCGCAAAAAAGGCATCCTGCCGTTTCTCCGGCCGGATAGCAAATCACAGGTTTCGATCCGCTACGAAAACGGAAAACCCCTCTGTGTTGAAACCGTGGTCATCT
>CAYPKH010000410.1:0-2258 GCA_964411245.1 uncultured Nitrospina sp. | reverse complement strand
AAACCTTCCCCAGCACCCGCCGGTCTATGTCTGGTTCGACGTCTATGATGTGGAAGAGGGCCGACTGTAGCCTGGCGGAACTGTTCTCTGCTTCCAACCTTCATGCAGACGGAAAACCCTTTCTTAACCACAGAGGTCACAGAGCACATAGAGAAAACATAGATCCTTTCCTTCGGCAGGCTCAGGACAGGCTAATCACTCAGGATGACAAATAATATCGTATTGTCATTCTGAGGACCGAAGGGACGAAGAATCTATATTATTGCCCCGGATACAGGTCGAGGATTTTCTGGAGGTCGGTGTGGGAGTGGGCGGGCATACGGCCGCCGAGATGGGTCACCACCTGTGCCGCACAGTAGGAACCGAGGATCGCCGACTCCTTCAAACTGTGATTGTGGATGAGGCCGTACAGGCAACCGGTGGCGTAGAGATCGCCTGCGCCGGTGGTGTCAACCGCCTGCACCTGAAACGCATCGATATGAATTTTGGCGTGTTGGGAATTAGCGGCCCACGATCCTTCCGCGCCGCGCGTCATGAACAGGGTATCGACCATGCCCTTGAGTTCGGCGAAGGCTTGCTCATCTCTTTCCTCATTTGTCATCGCCCGCGCTTCCACGTGGTTGCAGAACAGGATGTCCACCTTCCAGCGGATGAAATCGATCAGCGATTCTTTGTAGGAGTTGACCACGAACGCATCGCTTAAAGTAAAAGCGACGGGCACGCCGGCCTGGCGGGCGGCGTCGGCCATTTTCATGGCGGCGGCGCGGGTTTCTTCGCCGGTCCACAGGTAGCCTTCGATATACACCGTTTTCGCCTGCTGGACGATGGTTGCGTCGACGTTGTCGGGATGCAGTTCCGACGAGATGCCGAGGTGCGTGAGCATGGTGCGTTCGCTGTCCGGGGTGATGAGGATCAGGCAGGTGCCGGTGCCCTCGGTTTTCGAATCCGGTCCGGGAAAGCCGACGCCGCAGTCTTTCATGTCGTCCGTGTAATGTTTGCCGAAGGTGTCGTCGGCGACGCGTCCCAGGTAATACCCTTTGCCGCCGAGGGCGCAGAAGCCGTGCAGGGTGTTGGCGGCGGACCCGCCGGAGACGATCTTTTGCGTGTGGTTGGAGATGTGCCCCAGAATAGCGTCCTGGTTTTCCTTGGTGGACAGGGTCATGCCGCCCTTGGTGACTTCCAGGTTGTGCACCAGGCCTTCCGAGACCTGCACCTCGATATCCACCAGCGCGTTGCCGATACCTACCAGATCGTAGCTCATCGGATTTCCAGTGTGAGAAAGAGTTGTTCAGAAAGGTTGAAGACCTTATCCTATGAACATGGTTCCGTCCAGACGCCTTGTCAAGGAGACCTTAGCATAATGATGTCTCCCTTCGGCAAGGCTCAGGGTGACATCATTTTTAGTCCAGCGTGATGCTGGGAAGTAACCATACGGCGAGAGGTGGAATTTGTCAATTGCATTGAAATTGTTTGGCTCGTACAATTTAAGGATGGGTTTTGATGGCATGAAAAAGCAGTTTCTTCTCGCTGTCCTGGGGTTGGCGATTTTCCTGGTGCCGGTGACCGGGTTGGCCGACGAGGTGGCGCCGGAAAGCGACCTCGCCGTCGCACGGTTTCAGAGCGCGGTCGATTCGATTTTTTCCCAGTCCTGTCAGGACGGGTTGCGCGTGGGCGCCAAGTTTTATTCGCTGGACCGCAAAGAGGTGCTCTACGCGCGCAACAGCGACCTCCTGTTCACCCCCGCCTCCAACATGAAAATGTTCACTTCGGCGATGGCGCTCAAGAAAGTGGGGCCCGATTACCGTTTCCATACCCACCTGTATGCCGTCGGCCGGGTTGAGGGCATGGTGCTCAAAGGCGATCTGTACATCAAAGGATTCGGCGATCCCAGTCTGGTGACCGAGCAGATGTGGATCCTGGTGAACGAGCTCAAGAACCTGCCGATCACAAAAATAGAAGGCAACATCATCGCCGACAACAGTTATTTCAACGGACAGGGCAAGCTGGAGAGCTGGAAATCGTACCGCGGTCCGGAAGCGTATCTGGCGCCGATCGGGGCGTTGTCGTTCAACTTCAACACTGTGACGGTTTACGTGGAAGCGGGGAAGAAGCCGGGAGACCGGCCAATCGTGGTGGTCGACCCGGACAACGAATATTTCGTGATCCGCAATAAAGCGGTGACCACCGGGAGCCGCCGGAGCCGGCGCAAACTGATCGTCAACCGGACCGCGCGCAAAAATCACGACGAGATTCTGATC
>CAYPKH010000409.1:0-2264 GCA_964411245.1 uncultured Nitrospina sp. | reverse complement strand
TATAATGACACGATCATCGGGTTTAACCGGAAGGGTAAAGAAATCATCCGTGTTACGGTTGAGGAGCCCTTCTACGTCAGACCTGAAGAGCACATTGGCGCAATCTAAGCTGGAGCGATTTTCGGCTTCCGGAGCGGGTTTCCCGCTCCGGAAGCCAGTTGCTTCGCTGGGTTGTCTTGGGTGAGGGCTGATAAACCCGATAACTGCTAAACAGGAGGAAAACTGTGAATACCAAAAAGACCATCATTTTCGCTGTGGTTGCCGCAATTGTTTTTGGCTTTACGATGGCCGCCAGCGCGGCAACCATTAAAGCGGTCAAGGTTAAAGGGGCGATTCCTACCGATCCTTCAAGCTTGTTCTGGTCCGAGCGTTATGGCCCGACGGCTCTGAAACACGTCATTATCGATATGGATCCCCAAATGATTACCAATCCGATGTGGCCCAATCCAACTACGAAGTGGGTGTTTGTGAAAGCCGCAACGAATGGTAAGGAAATTGCCGTACATCTTGAGTGGACTGACCCCACGCGTAATGACATCATGGTTACGTCCCAGCAGTATAAGGACCAGGTGGCCATTATGTTTCCTGTCAAACAATCCGGCGAAGAGCCTCCCTTTACCATGGGTGGTGAGGGCGAGCGCGTCAATATCTGGCAGTGGAAGGCGACCTGGGATAAAGAGGGAGCTGGACGCAATGACAACTTGGCCATGTTGGACATGGAAGATCAGTACAAATTCATGGCTATGGGGTCGGGTAGTTACTACATGTATGAGCCGGATGGCAAACTGCAAATGGCAAGTGAGTTTGCATCCAACACCGGCAGTAAGGACCGCCGCGGTAAAGGTGGGTCCGGTACCCAAGGTGCTGGCGACATCAGTAAGCGCGGCAGTATGGTCGACTACGGCATGGGTAAAAATGAAGGTGTATTCAATCCTGGTATTGCTACCCATAACATCCTTTCCGACAACACCATGAGACGTTCTCCGGTTGAAGATCTGAATGCCGAGGGTTTTGGCTCCCTGACCACTCAGGCTCAACAGGACGTTGATGGTAAAGGGAACTGGAACAACGATCGTTGGACCGTAGTTTTCAAACGTGCTTTGAAAACCAAGGATGCCAACGACACCCAGTTCACTGGAAGTAAAACTCCGATGGCAATCGCTATCTGGAACGGTCAGAACAAGGAAAGAAATGGCCAAAAAGCGGTAACGCAGTGGCACACTCTGCAATACTAAGCTTTTAGACCTTTCTTAAAAGATAAACCCGGTTGGTGGGCAACCACCTTCCGGGTTTTTTCTTTGTCCAGGGTTTTAAAAAAACTTTATTCCACTTGCCAGCCCATATCCATCCAACGCTGCATTCCCCCCTTGCTGACGCACACAATATTGGTCAGTCCCGCCATCTCCAGGTCCGCCGCGGCTTTCTGGGATCTTCCCCCCATTTTGCAATGCACATAAACCTTTTTATATTGTTTTAGTTCATCGGCAATAGAACTTACCGTTTCATGGTCTTGATTTCTGGCGCCGGGAATATGCCCCTCTGAAAATTCCTCCGGGGTGCGTACATCCAGAATTAAATCCTCGTCTCCCATATCAGGGACCAGTTCTTGCAATTTATCAATGCTGATGTTTTCCATGAAATTCCTTTCGTGAATTTGGGAGCAGTTGAAAAATTATAGCATGGTTGCAGGGAGGGAGATTAAGGGAACTTGCCGGGAAAAAAGGTTTCGATTTTCACCCCGCAGGGAATTTTCTGCCGGGAGGGAGCGGAGGCATTCCAGGTCCCCGCCAACCTTACCGGGGGGCGGCCCTCTAAGTAGCTAAATTTAAAGGCCTAACTTTGAATAAAGATAATCAAAACAAAGGATTGAATTTGGTATGGAAAATGCAAATTCCGGTCAAACAGTCTATTTCTTATTTCAGGGATCATTCATGGAAGGTTTATATATTGCGGCATCCGGTGGCACCAAGCAACTCAAGAAGCTGGATATTTTAAGTAACAACATTGCCAATATTACCACCCAGGCGTTTAAAAGGGACATGCTGACCCTGGAGGCAAAATCTCCACCTTTCTCATTCCCGCGCTGGATTGATACCGCCGGGTCGTTCAACCCTCCCATTTTTGGATCCGATTCTGTTGTGGCCTACGTTCAGGCAACCGGTTCCAAAACCGATTTTGCCCAAGGCCCATTAATTAGCACCGAAAATCCTTTGGATGTCGCCATTGATGGAGACGGTTTTTTTGCTATCGAAACCGAGGCGGGG
>CAYPKH010000408.1:0-2270 GCA_964411245.1 uncultured Nitrospina sp. | reverse complement strand
AGCGGACGCTTGAGGGCCCCTGCGGCGGAACGGATTTTCTGCCAGGCGTTATGTTCCGCAACCGGCGGCGGTGGCGGGTCCGCGGGCTCGACCGGGTCCTGACGCCTGGGCGCGGGCTGTGGCGGCGCGGCTTCCGCCTTGCGTACGGCGGGCGCTGCGCCCTGCACCGGGGACGGCCCTTCCATGCGGTTGATCTGGTCGATCAACGCGTCGATTTCCTGGAGCGGCCTCACCTCCGTCAACCGCAGTACCGCCATCTCGAACAGCATCTGCGGCTGGGAGGAACGTTTCATTTCCATTTCCGCCTTCGACAACACATGGAACATCTGTTGCAGTTCATCCGTCCCGAATGACGCCGCCTGCTTCTTCAACGTGTCCAGATGAGCGGCCTGCCCGGACAATAACGATTCGGCGTTAGCCGCCACTTTAACCAGCATCAAGTTGCGCAGGTATTCGATCAGGTCGCGGCAGAAGTAGCCGAGGTCCTTGCCGTGTTCGATGACTTCTTTCACTTGTTGCAGTAACCCCGCCGCGTCTTTTTGAAGCACGCAGTCGATGAAAGTGGACAGCGCGTTCTGTCCGACGACGCCCAGGACCGACTCCACCGCGCCGGGCTCGATCTCTTGGCCGCAGAACGCGATGACCTGGTCGAGCAGGCTTTGCGCGTCGCGCATACTGCCGGCGCCGTTTTTGGCGATTTCCTCCAGGCTGTGCGGATCGATGCGGATGCCGTCGTGTTCGCAGATGGCTTTCAGCTGGCCGATGATCTGTTGCTGGGTCAGCGGTTTGAATTCGAAGCATTGGCACCGCGAGAGAATGGTTTCCGGGATTTTGATCAGCTCGGTCGTTGCGAAAATGAACACCACTTGCGGCGGCGGTTCTTCCAGCGTTTTGAGCAGGGCGTTGAAGGCGTTTTTCGACAGCATGTGCACTTCGTCGATGATGTAGATCTTGAAGCGGCAGGCCGACGTGCTGTACTGCACGTTGTCGATCAATTCGCGCACTTCGTTGACGCCGGTGTTGGAGGCGCCATCGATTTCCAGCACGTCAACACTGTAGCCTTCGCGGATCTCCTTACAGAAATTGCACTGATCGCATGGCTCGGGCGTGGGGCCCTGTTCGCAGTTGAGCGCCTTGGCCAGCAGGCGGGCGGTAGTGGTTTTACCGACGCCGCGGGTGCCGGAAAACAGATAGGCGTGCGCCACGCGGCCCATCCTGATGGCATTGTGGAGGGTGCGGACGATATGCTCCTGTCCGATTAGCTCCGAGAACTTCTGGGGCCGCCACTTGCGGGCCGATACCTGAAACTCCATAATTCACAAGGGGTTGGGCGAGGGATAAAATCAAAGGCAGAATTGCTGGGTATCTCACAGCACCCGGGGGAACTTGCTACCGCTGCTTCCTTCCGGACCTGACGGGGTTCGCAAGGCCTCGTTGCGTGAGGCCCAACAAGACTGCCATTGCGTATTCTAAGGATAATTGTATATCAGTTAGGGGCCTGACACAAACCTAACGTGATTCCGAGTGGGATGAGTCCAGGGAGGACTTTTCTTCACCTAACCGGGCCAAGTCCTCGCTTCGGAAGCCTATGCGTTTAGGCACTTTATGGCCCTTGCGCCGGACCATGATGGTGAGCATGACGTTGGTCTGGGTGACGTGCTGCATCAGCTTGATGGGCTGGCCCCTGGTCGAGGTTCCGTAAAAAATGATCATGTCGTTGCCGTGGAAGCCAATGCCGCCGATATAAAACGGTTTGTCCCCGAACGAGACCATGGAGGCGCCCACTTCCTGATCCTTATTGAGCCCGCGCTCGAAATCCGCGATGTGCGCCATCAGCTTCTTGAACATGCACTCGGCCGCCGACGGAACCCCCGGAATCGGGATGTCGCACGCGACAGTCAAATTGGGAATGGGAACGGGAGATCGATTTTCTTCCATCACTGCCCCTCACCGGGCCAGGCTCGGGCGGCGAATCGCCGCACATAAAATTAAAACCTTAAATTGCCCCAGATAATGTCTCTATGGTCGATACCTGGGGATTGGGCATCGACCATATCAGCAATCCAGAACTCTTTATTCTGACCGTTGGTCGGTTGGAGAGAGTTCATCTTACATAAAATATGGGAGCGGCCAGCGTGACGCTGGGCGGAGTACCTCCGCTGGTAATTTAAAATCTTGAATTGCGCCCTAGGATTCTTATTTTCCGTCAATGGTAAGCCAGTTACCCCTCCTCGTAGGAGGAGCGGAGAGGGAGGGATTCGAACCCTCGG
>CAYPKH010000407.1:0-2273 GCA_964411245.1 uncultured Nitrospina sp. | reverse complement strand
CCTCGAAAAGGCGCTGGGACGGCTGTTCCAGACCAAAACCCGGACCGCGGACAACAAGTGGATCCGGTTCATGAGCCATTACATTCTGGGCGACAAGGAGCGGTTATTAAAGGAATTGGACTGCGAACAGAAAACGCAGGGATTGATGCAGGTGTACCAGGATTACTGCACCCGCAACCAGAACAACTGCCTGCAATGCCAGTTTCCGAGCGTGGTCGAGCGGTATTTCAAATGATCCGGAACCCATCCGCGTTTTTCCTCCCCTGAGGCCGTCAAAACCCTTGATTCTATTGTATTGAAACGATACAGTGGGGGTACACAATTCCTCCCATTGGGAAAATTTCGAGTGATATGGACCATTTGACCGAACTGGAAAACCAAAGCGTTTACATCCTGCGCGAAGCGTACAAGAATTTCAAAAACCTTGCCATGTTGTGGTCGGTCGGCAAGGATTCCACCGTCCTGTTGTGGCTGGCGCGGAAAGCCTTTTTCGGCCATTGCCCGCTTCCGCTGGTGCACATCGACACCAGTTATAAAATCCCCAGCATGATCGAATACCGCGACAAGTACGCCCAGGAATGGGGGCTGAACCTGGTGGTCGGACAAAATAAAAAAGCCCTGGCGGAAGGCATGAATCACGAGAAAGGCCGCATCACCTGTTGCGAAGCGTTGAAGACGCAGGGACTTTCCCAAATCATGGAACAGGAGGGCTACACCGGTCTCATTCTCGGTATCCGCCGCGATGAGGAGGGGACGCGCGCCAAGGAGCGTTATTTCTCGCCGCGCGATAAAAATTTCGAATGGAATTTCAAGGACCAGCCGCCGGAGCTGTGGGACCAGTTTAAAACCACCTTCGCCGAAGGCACGCATATCCGCATTCATCCCTTACTCCACTGGACCGAACTCAACGTGTGGGAATACATCGAGCGGGAAAAGATTCCCATCATCGACCTGTACTTCGCCAACAAAGAAGGCCGCCGGTACCGTTCGCTCGGGTGCGCACCCTGTACGGGCTCCATCGAATCCAACGCCAAAAACGTGCGCGAAATCATCCAGGAGTTGAAGAACACCTCCTCCTCGGAGCGGTCCGGCCGCGCGCAGGATCAGGAAGACACCTACGCCATGCAGAAACTCAGGGTCCGGGGGTACATGTAGTGGGAAGCAACGGTCACAAGGAACCCCAATCCGGCAAGCAGATGCGGCTGGTCATCGTCGGCCACGTCGATCACGGCAAGTCCACCCTGGTGGGCCGCCTGATGGCGGATACCAACAGCCTGCCTACCGGCAAACTGGATTTCGTCCAAAACATCTGCGACCAGCAGGGCAAATCGTTTGAGTTCGCGTTTCTCCTCGATGCGATGGAGGAGGAGCAGAAACAGGGCATCACCATTGATGCCTCGCAGATTTTTTTCAAAACCAAAAAACGTCCATATGTGATCATTGATGCCCCCGGTCACAAGGAATTCCTCAAGAACATGGTCACCGGCGCGGCCAACGCCGAAGCGGCCCTGCTGTTGATCGACGCCTACGAAGGCGTGCAGGAACAATCGCGGCGGCACGGTTATCTCCTGCGCCTGCTGGGCATGAAGCAGGTGGCGGTGGTGGTCAACAAGATGGACCTGGTCGACTACGACCCCGAGGTGTTTTACAAAATCAAATCCGAGTACACCGACTTTCTTAAATCCATGGACGTGGAAGCGCGTGAGTACATTCCCGTCTCCGCCAAACTGGGCGAGAACATCGCCAAACGCTCCGAAAATATGAGCTGGTACCAGGGACCGACCGTGCTCGAAATTCTCGATCAGTTCGAAGACAAAATTCCGGACATCAACCAGCCGCTCCGCCTGCCCCTGCAGGACGTCTACAAGTTCGACGGGCGCCGCATTCTCGCCGGCCGGGTGGAATCCGGCAAAGCGCGGGTGGGTGACGAAATTATTTTCTCCCCCTCCAACAAGCGCGGGGTCATTAAATCCATCGAAGCCTGGAATGTGGAGAAAGAGCCGAAAACCATCGAGGCATCCCAATCCGTCGGCATCACGTTGACGGAACAGATTTTCGTGGAGCGCGGCGATGTTGCGACCCTGGTCGACGATCCGCCGATCGTTACCACCACATTCGATGCCAATGTTTTCTGGATGGGGAAAAAACATCTGCGGAAAGGTGAGTCCTATCTGATCAAGCTGACCACGCAGAACGTGGAATGCGAAGTCATCCGGTTCAACAAGGCGATCGACGCCTCGACGCTGGAGACGCTTCCCGACCAGGATTTCATC
>CAYPKH010000406.1:0-2293 GCA_964411245.1 uncultured Nitrospina sp. | reverse complement strand
AAAACTCAGCTTCTTGCGCTATGACAACCGTTCAGAGAAGTCCTTGCTGGTGCATCGCCTCCGCTTGTTTGACTGCCCGACTCACGTCTCCGAGACAGCAGGTGCCGCTGGGATTGGTAACCTCGCATTGGCATTCCCCGGCCTTCACACGGTCGGTTATGATTTTTGGAATTTCAGTCGAACCCTTGTTCCGAAAATCTGCTTGAATAGCCTGCCGATCATAATTGAAACAGTAACAAATGGGGATGGGATCCTCTTGTTCCTTAATCCCTACCCGTACAGAAAGCTGGTCTTTGGTAATGAGATGATCACCCAGCGCCGAGACATACACCGTATCGCAGTCCGGTGCATTGCAAAAATAGTACGGCTGACGGAGAAGCTGTGATTTTATTTCGGGTTTGACCAGGCTTTCTACCGTAATCCTCCCCACCGGTTTAACAACCTGCTCATTCATGGGGCATACAGGCGGGTCCCCTCTGTGGGGAATGATGCAACATTGTGCCATGGGTTTCTCCCAGGGCTTGCGGATTCATGAAAGCAATTTTAGCCTAATTTTCTAATCCGGCCTTATACAACAACCCTCATGATCGAGCACACCCTCGTTAGGTATAGTGCCTTCTAATCGCTCAATGTAAAAATCAGGGTTTTTCTTGAACACCTCTGCACAATATGGACAACGGCAAAAATATACTTGCCGTTCGCTAATCTCAATTCTGATAGCCCAATTCATAGGTTTTTCAGCCAAGCAAGTCGGGCACACAATTAAATCATTCGTTTCCTGGAGGTGTTTTTGGGGATCAGTTATAAAAACATCAACGCATCCCTGGCAACAAAAATGATAATGTTCACCATTGTGACGATGGATGACAGATTTACCTTTCTTTATTCCTAACCTTACCAAAGAGCACCCACATGTAGGACAAATGAGTGTTTTCATGTTTCTCCCCTTCCGTTCCAGACCGTTGGAAGAATACCGTAATAGTATTAAGTATACTCAATTTCCCAGCTGACAGTCTAATGCGAGTATTCCGGAATTGAAGGTTGGTATGAGCAGAGACTTTCTCGAATTTCGTCTGCCAGCGTCTTGGCAATTTCATCCAGATTTATTGGGTCCATTTGCCTGACCTCTTTATTGAGATTTATTACCCTGGTTAAGGAATCTCGTTTCAAATATGGCCTTCTTCCAGATCTCGAAGATCGGCCCAAGTAATTACATCCGTGCGGGTGGGATCGATCTGGTTCCTCTGGTCCAGGAATTCAGCCAGGGTTGCGGCGTCCGGTTTTCTATCCAGGATTTTGCCGTTCAAAAGATCACGTTCCTTCCCGGTGCGGGAACCGCCGGCCGCCTCGGCCCATTCGGCCATTTGGTTATCGTCGTTCACCTCCGCCAAATCCGCGAAATCTTCCGGGTCCGCCTGCAGAAAGTTCAAAACGACCCGGTCGAGCGGGCAGGGATAAATATATTCCCCCAGGGTGTTATTCCTAAGGGCGCGCGCCTTGTCGATCATGCGGGGCAGATGAGCAATACCCGCCAGGGTGTCTTTCGAACTTCGGGGCACGGCAACGTTTAAGTTCAAGGCTGTCACTTTTTCTAAAATGGTCATGGTTTATCTCCTTTGTGAGTTAAAAGATTGTTCAATAATTTAGGACACCTGCAGTTTCCCGGATGCTTCGATCTGGCCTCGCAGATTCTTATTCTCGGCATCCAGCTCCGCGATGCGAGCGGTGAGCGCCTGTTGGGAATCCTTCACCTCTTCTTGTGTGTACCTGGGGATGATGTGTTGCGGACAGTTCCAGTCGAACGCATGGACTTTGAATACAATGATCCGCTCCACAATGGCTTCGTAGTCCGGCATGATCAATTGTTGCGCCAATTCCGGATGGTCGGCCGCGTCCAGCACTTCAGCTTCCGCCCAGATTTTGAGCCGCCTTTTGTTGGGATAATCCATTAGAAACAGCATTGTCTTGTTATTGTCAATGAAGTTACCCGTGCTGATGTATTGTCCGTTGCCGCGAAAATCGACAAACGCCAAGGTGTGGTCGTCGATTGCCTTCAGGAAACCTTTGGGACCGCCTCGGAACTGCATGTAAGGCCAGCCGTTTTCGCCCACGGAGGACAGATAGAAACCGTCCCGATCTGCAATGTGCTTTTTCTCCTGCCAGGTAAGTTGGTTGCGAAATTTTCCGCCCCGCTCCATTCTCGAATAAGCGGCTCGCGTCCCGTACTTTTCCTGCAGTGCTTTGACACTTTCAGTAAAAGCGAGTTCGGTGAAATTGTCAGTCATGATATCCT
>CAYPKH010000405.1:0-2306 GCA_964411245.1 uncultured Nitrospina sp. | reverse complement strand
TCATGTGTGCTCAAAGGGTGGGAGGGAAGTCGTTAGATTTTATCTTCATCGTCCTTGTTGCTATCCTGGCCATTTTCCAGTTTGTCGACCTTGGCATTCAGTTTCTCCATCAACGTGTCGAACGAATCCTGGTGAATGATCCTGGCGAACTGGGACCGGTAATTTTTGATCATGCTCACGCCTTCAACGACGATGTCGTACACCCGCCACTCACCGCCGCCCCGGATCAGCTTGTAATCGACATTGACGGTACCGTTCTTGCGGATCACTTCGGTTTTGACCATGGCGTATTTGCCTTTGACGATTTCGTCGACGTAATTGATTTTTTCGTCATGGTAACTTTCGAGTTTGTTGGCGTAGGAGTTTTCCAGCAGTTTGCCGAACACGTCGATAAAGACTTTCCTCTCCTCCGGGGATCGTTCTTTCCAGCGTTTGGAGCCCAGGGAACGCTTGCCCATTTCCAGGAAGTTGAACTTGGGAAAGATGATGCCCTTCATTTTGGCCCGGCGGGTCTGCCGGTCGTCTTGGTATTGCGGATCGGTCACCACACTGATCACCTGATCGATGGTGGTCTTGAGCCCATCGGTGATAGCCGAAGCCTGCACCGCTTTACCGGCACCCAGAATCAGGGCGAATGAAACTCCGATCACCAGCCATGGGTTGCGAAGTTTTAATTTATACATGGTCGATCCTTCCATGAGTAACCTGTGTGATCCTTGTCGTCGAACCGGGAGACGCCGGGTTGAAAAGCCAGAGAGGTTTCCAGCCGCTCCACTAATCAATTGTAAAGCAAGGGGTTAAAAATTTCAGGAAAAATTCCGGCCAGCCGCCGGCGCCCACGATCCGAGCCACCTTGCGATCACAAAATCAACAGGTTTAAGCTTGTGTCCGGAGCCGGATTTATATACAGTCGTCTTTTCTGATCGACCGAACCGCCCCGCAACCCCATATCAACCATGAACGTTCTGATTGTCGGCGGCGGAGGGCGCGAACACGCTCTCGCCTGGAAAATTGCGCAAAGCCCGAAAGTGACCGCACTGTTCTGCGCACCGGGCAACCCCGGCACGGCGCAGGTGGCCACCAACGTCAACCTCAAGGCCGACGATCTCGACGGCCTGCTGCAATTCGCGCTCGGCCAGTCCATCGACCTGACGGTGGTGGGACCGGAGCAACCCCTCGTGCTGGGCCTCGCCGACCGTTTTCAGGAGAAGGGGCTGAAAGTGTTCGGTCCTTCTGCGAAAGCCGCACAACTCGAGGGCAGTAAAGCCTTCTCCAAAAATCTGATGCAGAAGTACGGCATTCCCACCGCCGCCTACGCGGCATTTGACAATGCCGACGCGGCGCGTGCTTACCTCAAAGGCAAAGGTCCGCAGGTGGTGAAAGCCGACGGCTTGGCGGCGGGCAAAGGCGTCTTTGTGTGCGCCGACGAAGCGGAAGCGGTGGACGCTATCCGCCGGATCATGAGCGATAAAATTTTCGGTGAGTCGGGAAGCCGGATCATCATCGAGCAGCGGCTGGAGGGTCAGGAGGTGTCCCTGCTGGCGTTCACCGACGGCACCACCGTGCTTCCGATGGCGGCGGCGCAGGATCACAAACCCGCTTTCGACGGCGATACCGGACCCAATACCGGCGGCATGGGCGCCTGTTCCCCCGCTCCGGTGTTCACGCCCGAACTCAAACAACAGGTGATCGACCGGGTCATGATCCCCGCGGTGAACGGAATGCGCTCCGAGGGCATTCCCTATCAAGGCGTTCTGTATGCGGGGTTGATGATCACCGCCGACGGACCGAAGGTGCTGGAGTTCAACGTGCGGTTCGGCGACCCGGAGACCCAGCCGATCTTGATGCGCCTGCACAGCGATATCGTGCCCGTCCTCGAAGCCTGCGCCAACGGCACTCTGGATGCCTGTTCGCTGGAATGGAAACCGGGCGCGGCAGTGTGCGTGGTGATGGCGTCCGAAGGCTATCCCGGTTCGTATGACAAGGGCCGGCCCATAAGCGGTCTGGACCAGGCGAATACATTGCCGGGAGTCACCGTGTTTCATGCCGGGACCAAACAGGACGGAGACGCTATCGTCACCAACGGCGGCCGGGTGCTGGGCGTCACCGCGTTGGGCGGCAATGTGCAGATGGCGATCGTCAAAGCCTACCAGGCGGTCGGCAAAATCAAGTGGCCCGGCGTCCATTACCGTACCGACATCGGCCAAAAAGCGCTCAAATAATCATCACGGAGGGAATCTCAGTCCAACTGCGGTTCTTTGATGTCTTCGACGGCTTTCATCTGCTTGTTGAACATTTTGGCGGAG
>CAYPKH010000404.1:0-2312 GCA_964411245.1 uncultured Nitrospina sp. | reverse complement strand
CGGAGACGGCATTGCCGATCTCGCGGTTTCCAATTCGACGAAGGATACCGTGGCCGTGACTCAGGGGAGGGGAGACGGCACCTTCACGTATCCGCCGATCGATCATTACGTGGATGAGTATCCGCAGGGGCTGGTGGCCGGCGATTTTAACAAGGACGGGCGGCTGGATCTGGTGGTGTCGTGCCGGGATAAAAACCTGTTAACCGTGATGCTGATGAAAAACATCCGAAAACCCCGACCCGCGATTCCCCAAACCGCACCCTCCTGATACGTCCACGATCGATCGGGCAACGCAAACCTTGAACCCCAGAACCTGGCATGAATGAACCAACCTGGGAAAAACCGCCGGAAGAGAAAGGCGGTTTTTTCCAAAGCCTCAAGCAAGGATTGTCCAAAACCCGCAACTCTTTCGCCGGAGGGATCGACAACCTGATCCACGGCAAGGCCCAACTGGGCCCGGAGCTGGTGGACGAGGTGGAGGAAGCGCTGTTGCTCGCCGATGTCGGAGTCCAGACAACCCAACGTATCATAGACGAACTCAACCGGCAGATCGAGGAGGCCCGCATCCGCGACCGCGAGGGCATGCTCGATCATCTGCGCCAGATGATGGTCCGCCTGCTGGAAACCCATCAGAAAAGTTGGGACGATTCCGCTCATTCGCCGTTTGTGGTGCTGGTGGTCGGCGTCAACGGATCCGGTAAGACCACCACCATCGGCAAACTGGCCCAGCGCTGGCACAACGAGGGTAAAAAGGTGTTGCTGGCGGCGGGGGATACGTTTCGGGCGGCGGCGATGGAGCAATTGCAGATGTGGGCGGACCGCATCGGGATTGCCTGCATCCGGCAGAACAGCGGCGCCGACCCTTCGGCCGTTGCATTCGACGGCGTGCAGGCGGCGGTGGTGCGGAAGATGGATATCGTGATCATCGATACCGCCGGACGCCTGCAGACCAATTTGAACCTGATGGAAGAATTGAAAAAGGTCAAGCGCGTGATCAGAAAGGTCATCCCCGACGCCCCGCACGAAACACTGCTGGTTCTGGACGCCACCATCGGGCAGAACAGTATTTCCCAGGCGCGGCAGTTTCACGAGGCGTTGGAGATCGACGGCCTGGTGATGGCGAAACTGGACGGCACCAGCCGGGGCGGGGTGCTCATCAATATTTCCCAGGAATTGAATCTGCCGGTGCGGTTTATCGGGATCGGGGAGAGGGCGGAGGATCTCCAGGAATTCAAGGCCGAACCCTTCGTCCGCGCCCTTTTTGAAGACTGAGATGACCGTCAGTAATAAACGTTCAGGGAGAACAATCCCTGGTCCTTGTGGTCGAGGCGCAGGTATTCCAAACGCAGGTCCACATCCTTGTGCGGGGAATAGCGTAATTTAATATCATACCGGATGTACTCCGATGTGTCCCCCACCGGAAAGCGTTTGTACATGGCGCCCAACTGCATTCGCCACTTCTCCGAAAAGTCGATCAGCGCTCCCACCGAACCCCCGCCGCCTATGCGGTGATTGTCTTCAAACCTTCTCCCGGCTTCCGCATCGATTTCGATCATGGCGAACAACAGGTAGGGGGAATCGGAAGAAGGTTCGTGGCTGTAGCCGATTCCGCCGTTGGCCAGAAACGAGTTGCAGTGGACGCAGTCAAAATCGCGGATGGTGTCGACTCCCAGATTGAGTTTCCAGGACCGTTTGGCGAAGATCGGTTCGTATGGGGTCAGCGAAATGATGTCGATCAATTTGAACTTATCCAGGAGGAACCGCTCGGATTCGTAAAAATACCGCCCGACGAAATCCAAAAACAGGAATTGCGAATATTTTCCGTACCCGGCGTCCCGTGCCAGGATATCGTGGAGGGTCGGGCGGTAGGCGATTTCCTGAAACACTTCGTCGTCGTTGATGCCGACGCCCAGCCGCAGGCGGTCGGTGCCGTGCGCCAGCTCGGGGCGGGTCGAAAACTGCGTGGGTTCGCCGTCCTTGCGTTTGTATTTCAGCTTGCTTCGCTCCAGAAGAATGGCGTGCGGGATATGCAGGGGTTTTTCCGGGTCCACGTTTTCTTCCTGCATGCCCAGGTATTGCAGGTAATCCAGATAGGCGTCCAGGATCAGCGCTTTTTGCGGCGTCTCCAGGGTTTGAAACGAGTCTTTTTTCAATGCTGCGGAATCGTCCACCACGTCGTAAAACACTTCCTTTTCACCGGAGGTCATCTGCTCCGTCTTGTGCTTCATCTGATGAAGGATGGCGGGACGGTAGGTGATTTTACCCACCAGACCCTCTTGCTTCACCACGGCTTTCAAGGTGTCCGCCGGCTG
>CAYPKH010000403.1:0-2313 GCA_964411245.1 uncultured Nitrospina sp. | reverse complement strand
CCTGATCGCCCTGCTTGCCTTCCATCATCTCTTCGTAGTTGATCTGGTTTTCCAGCTTGTCCAGCCACAAAGGACGATCCACCGCCGAATGCTGATGACCTTTCGGATGGGCCGCGGCCAATGCCTGGGGTATTCCCAGACATAAGGTCAGCAAAAATACCATGCTGACCACGAGCCCAGTCATCTCTTTACGAGTGAATCCATTGCCATGATTCTGCATACTGGTTCTCCTTTAAAACATTACTAATTTAAAATTAACAACTTATAAAAATTCCATTTAAACTTCATGAAACTGGAAGCATCGGGGTTTTGCGGCGCGTACCATGGGGCAGATCGCTTTCGGGTCAACCGCCCTAACTTATTATTGGATAAAAACTTACAAAGAAACCGCTGTGCGGAGTCAGTCCTACGAGGAGATAGACCGAGATTCCCGGGTTTTATTCCAAAAAATTAGTTTTTTGTAAAATTTAAGAAAAAAGGCTCGTTTCAGCCAGGGAAGGCTCCCAATCCATTGGGAAAGGGAGAAAGGAATGGGTAGAAATCCGGAAAAGACGGTCAGGGAGTCAGATGGCCGGTCCGGTTCAATTTACGGCGGAGGTGGACCTTGCCGCGGGCAATACGGGACATGACTGTCCCAATGGGGAGATTCAGGCTTGTGGCGATTTCCTTATAGGTCAATCGATCAAAATAGAACATGACGATGGGGGCTTTCAACCGGTCGTCCAGTTTATCCAGAACCGTTCGGAGGTTGCGGGCCACCTCCCCTTTCAAATGCTCTTCTTCCACATTGGATAAACTGCTGATGGTATTGCTGACCGCATCGAAATCGATATTGACATGCTTTTGGTTTGTCTTCAAATCCTTGAAAAACAGGTTTCTCATAATGGAAAACAGCCAGCTTTTAGCCTTGGCCCGGTCCTTGAGTTGGGCGAAATTCTTGATGGCATAGTAAAAGGCTTCCTGCGTCAGGTCTTCGGCGTCATGTGCTTTACGGGTCAAGCGGCAGGCGCACCGGAAGATGAGGTCCACATGCGGGAGCAGGTATTCTTTGATCTCAGGGGCATGCGCCCCTTCAACCAATTTTTGTTGAATTTGGTCGAGTGAACTCAATTATGAGAAGCCGATAAGGGTTGCCAATGTTTCCTGAAACCGTATAATGAATCCAATTTCAAACTTTTTCAGGGCTTCCGAGAAAATTATCGAATTAAAATTGAATAATAACGGAAATAATGTATCTTTAAAAGGCAATTGATGGCTTTTTAACTTTAAACATCAAATTTCAGGCAATTTTTGGAGAGTCCATGCAAAACAATCCCTCAAGAACACTGAAAACAGATAGAATGACGCCCCTGATAAGGGATTGACCTGAAATTGTATTGAATCCGGCCTGAGGGGAAATTTATCTCAAATCCACCGCAAGGCACCACCTGATTTTGAGTGAATTTAAATTGGTGAATTTAAATTATGGAAGAGCGTGACCAAAAATTAATTACCGACCAGGAAATTACCGACCTTGCCCTTAAAATGGAACGGGATGGCCAGGCCTTTTATGAACGCCTGAGCCGGCATATCAAGGATCCCACCGTCAAGAATTTCGTCCAGCAAATGCACAAGGAGGAAATCCAGCATGAAAAATTATTCAGAATCATGCTGAAGAAAAAGGGGGAGAAACTCTACGGCTGGGAAGACAAGCAGGAACTCCACGATTTCATTTCAGAAAATTTTAAAACCGATATATTCCCCCCTTTGGAAGATATCCTCCCGGAAGACGCCAAGTTCGAGACCCTTCAGAAAGCCGTGGATTTCGCCATTGAAGCGGAAATGGTCTCGGCCGAGTTTTACTCCCTCCTGGGGGATTTCTGTGACAACCTCGAAGCCAAAACCGCTCTTCTCCTACTAGAAAAAGCGGAAAGAGATCACGTCAAAGAAATCCTCGCCATCAAAGATAAACTCCTCAAACAACAATAATCTCCGGCTATAAAAGAACGCCGGAGCCAGGGTCCCGGCGTTTTTGGAATTTGCCTTGAAGCACTACTTGGCGGTCAGCGTGAAATCCTGTTTCGCGTCTGCGCCACCGGCTACGGTCGCTTCCGATTCACGATATCCAAGAAAACCCAGGGTGCCAAAGGAGAGAGGCTCCCTCGCCAAGAGCAAAGAGAACGATGTAATCGACTGTCACCCTGAGCCGGTCGAATGGGGACAGGATTGCAGGATGGGCAGGATGAAAACGCTCCCCCTTCTTGAAGGGGGCCGGGGGAATTTAGCACCGCCGAGTACGCAGAGGACACAGAGAAAAACCAGTTACACAAAGAT
>CAYPKH010000402.1:0-2313 GCA_964411245.1 uncultured Nitrospina sp. | reverse complement strand
GTGTTGTCGAATCGATTGATCCAATAAGGGCTCTCTGCGCCCCGCTCAACGCAGAAGTGGTTGACGCCACCGAAACCGCGCTCCTGGGATGGGCGCGGTGTGAAATGCAAAAACGCAAAATCAAAAAACAACAATAAAGAAAATTTCATTTTCCTTTTGGATATGCAGGCGGGTGTCGGCTTCCAGTTCCTGCAGGCCTTCCATCAGGAGGCGGTAGCTTCCGCATCCGTCTTCCGGGACGGTGTAGTTATGGGTAGTCTCCCGGATGTTGTCAAGCAACGCTCCGACCTGTTCATGTTCCATTTGCATGACGCGGATCAGGTTTCGCAGGGACACGTAAGGAAACTCAGCCAATCCACCGGAAGCCTCCATTTCCTTGATAATGGGGAACAGGACTTGTTCCTCTTTCATGAGGTGCGGTTCCAGGTCGGCACGCAGTTCCCCGAACAGCTCCCCGACCGTTTTCAGTTCGGGATGACGCGTCAGATGAGCGGCCACCACTTTATCCAGAAGTGCCGCCAGCCGGGGCAGGGCTTCCTTGAGATACTTGTGATGCGTCTCGAGAAGGTGGTCCACCGCTTCCGAGAGCGATCGGTCCATGCCTTCGACCACCGCGGCGACGGGATCGCTTTCCAGCGAACCGGCTATCAGCTGATTCAGGACTGTTCCTGGATGGAGCCCTTTTTCGGCGCAGGCCTGTTCGAGGGTTTTGTGACCGCCGCAGCAGGCATCGATGCCCAACTCCTCCAACAGGGCGGTCCGGCGGACATCCTCTTGAACGAAATCGTTGATGGTGGAATGAATGTCCAGATGTGTGCTCATCGTATTCTTCCCCGCTTTGGAATGTTTGCGTTACTTCTTTAAATTATAATCCCGGATTTCCCAATTAACTGACCTGCCCCTGCAAGCAGTTTTAATCACTTCGAGATTCTGTAGAGCATTGGCATAGCCCTGATCAGCGGCAAGTTTGAACCACTTAGCTGCTTCTTCGCAGTCCTGTTGGCCTCCTAATCCTTTAGATAACATTTCACCCAAGTTGCATTGTGCACCCGCAACCCCCTGTTCTGCCGCAAGTCGATACCAACCTGCGGCTTCACCGTAATCTTGTTGGACTCCTTTCCCAACGAAATATAATGCACCCAGAAAGAATTGTGCTTTAGGATCATCGTGCTCCGCAAGTCGCAACAAAATCTTGTAGGCCGTCTCGCAATCGTCTCTTTTAAAAGCATCCAGGGCATCCTGAAAATCATTATTCACTTTAAGTCCCTTCTTTTATCAGGGCAAAGTCCGTATGATTTTTATATTCGCCCCCATAACAATATTGATCCGATTAAATGCTCAATATTCCCGCTTTCCCCACATTTAAGGCCCCAAAAAGGTAAATTATCGGAATATTCCCTTCCAGATAGGGTCTGAATACATAGGGAATTGGAATTGTTAATGGGAGGTCTTGATCCCTCAAAGGGGGCATAGGAAAAGAAATGAAAGTCAGCAATAAAGAACTACTCGAAATTTCTGTAAATATCGAACGAGGAGGCCAAGCGTTTTATGAAGAGCTTGCAAACCATATTGCAGATCCCTTCGTTAAAAGCTATCTTCTTTTGATGGCCAGGGATGAAGCCCATCACGAAAAGCAATTTGAAAGCATTCTGGGAGAAAAAGGGGACCAAAAATATGGATGGGAGAACAGCTCCGTCTTGCGTGAACTTATAGATAAGCACCTTAAGCCAGGATTCTTCCCCCCAGTGGAGGGAATATTGAAAAATTTGTCGCAATTTGAGGGCGTTCAAAAAGCACTCACAATTGCTCAAAAAAACGAGGAGCTCGCTGTAAAATTTTATGGAGCCTTAAGGGAAAACTGTGAGGATTTTGAGACAAAGACCCTCTTGATAACTTTAGAGGCCGAGGAAAAATCCCATTGCGATTTTATTCAAGCGGCAATAAACTACTGGGAGAAACAACCTAGCTGCCAGCATCTTTTCTAAATTAATTATCTTTCAGGCAACGATCCATTCCTAGTTATTACAATTAACCCCTCTCCACCATCACCTTTTAAAAAGAAATCATCCAGATTATAATAGTGCGAGGAAGGCATCAAGTAGGGCGATTTCAGGGTTTTCAATGAAAATATCAGGGGAATCCAATGGGTGAAAGAGGAAAACGGGTTTTACGGGTCAAATTCAGACAAAATTTTTGATTTCAAAAGATGTTTCGCTCAATCAGGATGACTTTCGATGAATTTTAGTGTTCATATGGGGAATCTCGGCAAATATCTATTGAGGAAAAACAAATTAATGGCAACTTTTCGTTTGG
>CAYPKH010000401.1:0-2314 GCA_964411245.1 uncultured Nitrospina sp. | reverse complement strand
CAACTGTAACGCCAGGATCGAGATCGCTGGACATACTGATTCTCGAGGTGATGCTGCGATCAATCTGAAATTGAGCCAACGTCGTGCAGATGCGGTACGCAAATACCTCGTGCAGAGTGGAGTCAATCTGGATTGGGTCAAAGCCATCGGCTACGGGGAAACTCAACCCATCGCGGACAACAGGACCGAAGCAGGTCGCAAGGCGAATCGGCGAATCGAATTGAGAGTGTTGGGAACCACGACGTGATCTACCTCATCTTGAAAATTTTCGGATACCTCCTGATCGCACTACTCGCTGGTTTCGCCAGCGGTTGGCTGTTTCGAAATCTGCTGGCGGTCAAGAAAGACGAAGAGCTGCATAGCTCGCTCAACGATGCACGCGCTAAGTTGCCGCAATTCGAATCGCTACTGCGCGGGCGCGACCAGCAAGTCAAAGGGCTCAACGACGATCTGGAAACGAGAGACCAGAAGATCCGAGAACTCATGGATGCAGCGAACGAAACGAAAAAGGCGTTACTGAAAAAAACACAGGACCTGAAGCGCCTGACGAAACAACCTACGACCAACGATGCAATCGTTCTTGCCGATGCTGATATTGAACACACATCTGCAAACACCTCCTCGATCGAGGAAGGTGAGATTCTGGACAAGGGTGAGGCGGCTGCGGACTATGCCAGGCAGACCGAAGCTCTCAAAATGCAGGTCGCTGGGCTTGAAAGGGAACTTGAGCAGGCCGTTCAGGCGACGCTGCAAGCGGAGGCCAACGCCCTGGCAGACACAACGGATGCGGATTGGGACTCAGGTCAGGTTCAGGAGCTCGAAGCACGGGTACGTCAGCAAGCCCAGGATTTAGAACGGCTGAGCAAATCTCTCGAGCAGGAACGGCGTAAAGTCGCGGAACTCGAACGGGAACGGGTGCTTCAACACAAGTCGCTTCAAGTGTTACACCAGCAGCTCGAACTTGAGCGCGATCGGGTTGAGCGTCGCACAAATGGATGAGTATCAGGCCAAGCTGCAGCGTAGATTCCGGTTAAGAGGCGCGTTGAGCAGAACCCGCGCGGTCGGCTGATAGTTTTAGTTCCCTGAGAAGTACTTTTTCCCTTCGCACTCGGTAACCATCTGAGTTGCTGGCGTTGCCATTACCTCTCTCGGGTTGACCAGGCGTTTATTGGTGTTGAACTGACCATGCCATCTCCGTTTCGGCCCGTGTAATATGCCTTGGCGTGTCATATCGGAGTTAATTCACGCCAGATGGTCAGCGGGAACGGGCAGGTTCTGCGAGCAAAGACAAAGTCATGATGGGACGTTGTCTCGTTATCGCCATAGCGTGCTTGTTGAGTGTTGGGTCGGTCGTTGCCTCTGAGACAACCAGAAAGCCCACCGTCATTCTTCTGAGTTGGGATTGCTTACGCCACGATTTCCCGGACAGGGGAATCTTCCCAGGTCTCAAGCGAATGGAACAGGCCGGTGTTCGCGCCGGTCGACTGACGCCGGTGTTTCCTTCCAATACGTTTCCAGCGCACGTCTCTCTTGCCACTGGAACCTACCCTGATCGGCATGGCATTGTTGATAACCACTTTTTTGCCCGGCAGAAAGCGAGCTGGTATCACATGAGCAGCGAAGCGGATTGGATCCAGGCAGAACCGCTATGGATTACCGCCGAACGCCAGGGCGTCCTTACCGCCACCTATTTCTGGGTCGGGTCGGAGTCGGACTGGCGGGGTCAAGGTACGCGTTATCGAATCGCTCCTTTCGACGGCCGCCGACCGGAACACAAAAAGGTCGATCAGATATTGGCCTGGTTACGCTTGCCCGTGAACGAGCAACCCCGGTTGATCATGAGCTACTGGGCCGGCGTGGATTCGGTGGCGCATCGACATGGTCCGGACAGCCCTGAGGTTGCGACCCAACTCGCCCGTCAGGACGTCCAGCTACAACGTTTACTGGCAGGTCTTGATGTGTTGGACCGCTGGGAAAACACCACGGTGATTCTGGTGAGCGATCATGGTATGGCAGCCAGCGATGGACTCATCGACATCAAAGAGGCCCTTGCTGGTGAGGGCATTGAGGCCGAGGTGGTCGGTGCCACAGTCGCTCATGTTTTCGTCGAAGATCAGAACTTGAACGAGCGCGCAGGGGCAGTTCTACGCGACCTCAACCCGGTTAGAGTATATCGGGGTACCGAGCTTCCGGCCGAATTGCGGCTGGGTTTCCCTGATCGCGTTGGTGACTGGGTTGTTGCGACCGAGCCACCGTTTTCGTTCACCCGTCCCCCTGGCCGGGAAGGGGTTATCGGCATGCGTGGGTACGATCC
>CAYPKH010000400.1:0-2329 GCA_964411245.1 uncultured Nitrospina sp. | reverse complement strand
CCCTTGGTCAGCTTCTTCATTTCGTTGGCAATATGATACGCGATGGCTTCCCCCTCACGGTCCGGGTCGGGTGCCAGGTAAATGTCGTCGGCTTTTTTGGCGGCTGCTTTGAGCGCCGCCAGAATCTTACCCTTGCCGCGGATAGTGATATAATCCGGTTTGAAATCGTTTTCAATGTCCACACCCAGCTTCTTCTTAGGCAGGTCCTTAAGGTGCCCCACAGAGGCTTTGATGATAAATCCCTTGCCAACGATTTTCTTCAGCGTATCCACTTTTGTGGGCGATTCCACAATCAATAACGACTTTCCCATAACACCTCAATAGACATTGGACGGGTTCATCAGGAACATTTTCCCGTCGGTTTGACGAATCATACCTTTCAGTTCAAGCTTTACCAGTGTAGCCGAAACTTCCGCAGGTGACAAACAACTGTTTTCAATAATCCTGTCGATATGCTGTTCCTGGACGGACATCAGGGACATCAAATGCTCCTCTTTCGGGTTGAGCTCAACCGCTGCAAGTTCTATGTTTTTCCTCTCTTTGAGCAATTCCAAAACCGATTCGGAAAGTTCTTCGAGCACCGCTTCGGGACCGTCCGTCACCTTGGCTCCCATTTTCAACAAAGCGTGGGTTCCCCGGCTTTCGGGAGAGTAAATGTTTCCCGGCACCGCGAACACCTCCCGCCCCTGCTCCAGGGCGAACTGGGCGGTGATCAGGGCGCCGCTTTTGGGGCCCGCCTCCACCACCAGCGTTCCGTGAGACAGTCCGCTGATCACCCGGTTGCGCGCCGGAAAATTGTTGCGGTCCGGTTTGGTCGACATGGGAAATTCGGAAATGACCGCACCGCACTCCTCGATTCTCCGCCGCAGGGAACCGCTCTCCGGTGGATAGGTGTAATCCAGCCCACTTCCGAAAACCGCGATCGTCGGGTTCCCCAATTGCAGGGCCGCCCTGTGGGCGATCGCGTCGATTCCCCGGGCCATGCCGCTGACAATACACACTCCCTGTTCCGAAAGCACGCCACACAGTTTTTCCGCGACCATCTTTCCGTAAGAAGTAGGTTTACGGGTGCCCACCACCGCGAGCGGCACGGACTTCTCGTTCAAAAATGTTCCTTTATAATAAATGACCGGCGGGGGATCATAAATCGACTTCAGCAGAAAGGGATACTCCGCATCCTCGAGAGTCAGGATCCGGGCCTGGCGGCGTTCGAGCAGTTGGTATTCCCGCTCTATGCTTCTTTCCAGATTAAATTCCAGAATCTGCCGGGCGATTTTTTCGCCGATCCGCTCCACGTCCATCAATTCCCTGCGTGAAGCATGAAACACTCGTTTGGGAGACCCCAAGGCCTTTACCAGGCGGTGAAACAGGATCTTACCCACTCCCAACACCATGTTGAGACCGACCCAGTATTTTTGGGATTCCCGATCCATAGGTTGCTTGACCCCGCTATTGATCAATGGGTTTCGGCGGCCCTTAAAAAAGAGGAGAGTGTACCCTGAAACGTTCGGACAGGATACCTTATTTTTATTTTTCCAGGGAACGGCCCCGCCGTCAGCGTTCACTATCTATTTTCATGAAGCGATGAACCGCAAGATTGAATTCGTAAACCGTTTCATAATAACCCACCAGAACCCGGGTATAAATGATCAACGCCTCAAACAAATCCCCTTCATCGCCAATCCCAAAATCATAATTGGCGACTTCGGCTACCAACATGGCGCGGGTCATTTTTCGGCTCTTGCGCCCCAGGATCATTTTCTCCCTGGCCCTGTTGACCTCGATCAGCGCGGCCCTCAGATCGTACCCGCCCGCCGGTCCCGCGGTTCCTTTTTCCCTGTGCTTGGCAGAGGGCCGGGTGTTCCGGTACTCTCGGATGGTTTTGAACGGAAAGTCCACGGGTCGGAATGAGGGGCTGGATAAATCCACTTTTTTAGCCCATTGGACTCCCAGATATTGCTCCAGACGCAGTTGGGCCAGTGCGATATCGCTCTGGAACCGGACAATATCGTTCAACGTTCCGGTCAGACCCAGTTTGAGCCGGATGATCGCCGACTGGGAGACCGCTTCATCTCCTTCTTCAAATTTCTTTTCGGCCTGGGTGAGAGCTTTCTTAAAATGCCCCTGAACCTCCCGGGATATTTCCAACTGCTCCCGCCGGGCCAGGATGAGATCATAATTGCGTTTGACCTCCAAAAGAAGCTCCGGCAGGGAAGTCCCTGGGACGGAGGTTCCTTTGGAAATACGGCTTTCGGCCATGGCCAGAGTCTCATCAAGGGTGGGCAGCCGGTTAAGAGGCTCCGCCGCCGCAACTCCCAACGTCCCTAGG
>CAYPKH010000399.1:0-2334 GCA_964411245.1 uncultured Nitrospina sp. | reverse complement strand
CGGGGGATTATGGGCCAGTTGCTGCAAAAGCTCCATTGGGTGCGGTACCAAGTGGGACGATTGTTTTTCCCGGTAGTGGAGCCGCTGTTTATTCTGCGGGAAAACCTGCGCACAGCCGTCCGCCGGCATTTCGATCAGGCCATTCAACACATTGAAAATCAAAATTTTACGGTGGCCCAGCTGAATTTGAATAGGGTGCTGAGCCTGCATCCCAACCACTTTCTGGCCCATGTCTACCGCGGCCGCATCTTTCTCCGGCAAAAACAGTATCGGATGGCTTCCGAGGACCTGGTCCAGGCCAACCGGATCAGCCCGTTCCGCTTTACCCATTACCGTCTGTACCGGGAGTATCTGGAGGCCATCGGTGAAGGCATCGGGGCGGGCGGGGGGTCATCCCCGGCGCGTGGAATGGGCCGGCTCGAGGGATTCCATCTGTCTCCGAATATGAAGGGACATGAGAGCCTGGAAGCTCCGGACCATGCTTCAGCCTTTGAAGATTCCATCGATATGGAAGAGGACCCGTTGATGGTGATTCAGGATTTGGATTTGACTCTTACCGAGCGGGAAAAATTCGGCGATATGGGTCCGATCACCCCCCAGGAATCGGAAAACGCCGACTGGGACCACGTGCTTAAAAAACTCACCTCATAATCTTCAGTTAAACGTTTTTCCGGATTTTATCAATTCCTCGATTTCCTCCTTGGGAACGGGCCGGCTGAACAGGTAACCCTGCGCCTCATCACAATTCAATTCCTTCAAAAATTGTTTTTGTTCTTCGGTCTCCACGCCTTCGGCGATGGTTTTCATGTTCAGGCTTTGCGCGAGGGTGACGATGGCTTTGGTGATGGCGGAGTTGGTCTGCAGGTCGAAATCCTTGATGAAGGTCCGGTCGATCTTCAGGTAATCCAGCGGAAGGTTTTTCAGATAATTGAGTGAAGAAAAGCCGGTTCCGAAATCGTCGATCGAAATTTTGATTCCCAGTTCGCTGAGTTTTTTAAGAATGGAAACCGCCAGCGTGGTGTCCTTCATCAAAACCGTTTCGGTGATTTCCAGTTCCAGTTGGTGCGGCGGGGTTCCCGTTTGATCCAGAACCTTGCTGATCTCGGACACCAGGTTGGGATGCGTAAACTGAATGACGGACAGGTTGACCGAGATGGGCAACGGCGGCAACCCGGCTTCCCGCCAGATCTGGGCCTGCCGGCAGGCGGTGTACAGAACCCAATGTCCCAGTTGAATAATGATGCGGGTTTCCTCGGCTACGGGGATGAACTGATTGGGCATGACCATTCCCAATTCCGGACTGTCCCAGCGCAGGAGGGCCTCCATGCCCACGATCTGGCCGGACTGCAGATTGATTTTTGGCTGGTAAAACAACTCGAACTCGTCGCGGTCCAGCGCCTTTCTCATGTTTTTCTCCACCGCCAGCCGTTCCATCGCCTTGAAGTTCATTACCGGCGTGTACAATTGAAACGTATTGCGGCCCTTTTCTTTGGCGCGATACATGGCCAGATCGGAATTTTTAAGAAGCGTTTTGATTTCCATGCCGTCGTCGGGAAAGATGGAGATACCGATACTGCATCCGATGTACAATTCGTTGTCGCCGATTTTAAAAGCCGGTGCCAAAGAGTCGAGAATCTTCTGGGCCAGTCTGGCGGTGTGGTCGGTTTCCATCAGCTCCGGAATGAGAACGATGAATTCGTCGCCTCCCATGCGTCCCACCGTATCCTGTTTGCGCAGAATGCCCTTGATTCTCTGGGCCACCTGCTGGAGCAGTTGGTCGCCTGCTTCATGACCTAAGGAATCGTTGATGGTTTTGAAATGGTCCAGATCCAGAAAGAGAATGGCCACTTTCTGGTTGTTGCGGGAGGAGTTGGCCAAAGCCACCGCCAGACGGTCGTTGAGCAGGTTCCGGTTGGGCAGTCCAGTCAGGGAATCGTAATACGCCATTTGCCGGATGGTGTTTTCCATCTGCTTGCGTTCTGAAATATCCTGAACCCACAACAGAATTTCATATTGGTTCTCCTGGGGTTCCACCAGCTGGAGTTTGCACTCGACCGGGTAGACGGAGCCGTCTTTTCTTTGGAATACGGTTTCGAATGAAACCATCGGTCTCAGTTTATTGATGAGGGATTCGCACATTTGGACCAATTTTTCAGGATCCATGTTCGGCGCCAGATCAATAAACGTTTTTCCTTTCACTTCCTCCGGGGTGAACCCGGTATCCATGCAGGCGAGGGAATTGGCTTTGATAAATTGAAAGGTCTCCGGTTCGAAGACCAACACCTCGCGGTAATGTTCGTCCAGCGGCGGGGTGGTATCCTTGGAGACCTTGTC
>CAYPKH010000398.1:0-2339 GCA_964411245.1 uncultured Nitrospina sp. | reverse complement strand
GTTTCCGTTGTCTTCGAAATTCTGGATCGCCGTGGCGAACAGATCTGCGGAGCGTGCGGTCTTCCCGATCTCGAGTGCGGTGCGGGCGGCCTTGAGCAGTTTTCCGCCCTTCTCGTAGACATCGATCGCCTCGTCTTCCAGTCCGGCCTTGCGCGCGACCTCACAGGCCTCATCCAGCTTGTCATGGAACACCGTCCGGACGACATCAACGGCCTCGGCTGTGTCACCGGCAAACCGATCAGCCTGGGCGGCATTCCGGGACGCACCGAAGCGACGGGCCGGGGCGTGGTGTACGGCATCCGCGAATTCTTCCGCCACCCGGAGGATAAAAAGAAAGCCGGCCTCGAAGGCACGCTCGAAGGCAAGACCGTCATCGTCCAGGGACTCGGCAATGTCGGCTACCACACTGCCAAAATCCTCGAAGCCGAAGACGGCGCGAAAATTATCGGCATCATCGAACACGACGGCGCGTTGATGGATCACAACGGCCTGAGCGTGGAAAAAGTAAACACCCACAACAAAGAACACGGCGGGGTGAAGGGTTACCCCGACGCCCAGTATTTCGAAAACGGCGACGCGATTCTGGAAGAGGAATGCGACTTTTTGATTCCGGCGGCGATGGAAGGGGTTATCCGTATGGAAAACGCCCCGCGCATCAAAGCCAAACTGATCGCCGAGGCGGCGAATGGACCCGTCACCTTCGGCGCCGATGCCATCTTAAGGCAGAAGGGAGTGGTGATGATTCCCGATATTTTTCTCAACGCCGGCGGGGTGGTCGTCTCTTATTTCGAATGGATCAAGAACCTGTCGCACATCCGCTTCGGCCGTCTCACCCGCCGCCATGAGGTCAGCCAGAACGATCTGCTGCTGAAGGCCATCGAATCCAACGGCCATAAAATTCCCACCGGGCTGGCGGAGAAACTCCTGCACGGCCCGAACGAGCTGGAAATCGTCCGTTCCGCGCTGGACGACACCATGCGCGACGCCTTCCAGCAGATTCGCGACCGCTACTGGTCGCATGACAAAATCGAATCCTACCGCATCGCCGCCATGGCCATCGGCATCGAAAAAATCGCCCTCAGCATCCAGGACCGCGGCGTGTATCCGTAAGTATTGGGTAAGTACAACCCCTCTTCCCTTCAAAAATTTCCAAGGCCACCCTCAATAATGCTATAGTAGCGCCAGCAACCCCTATCCCCGTTATTGAATCGATCATGTCCCAGCCAACCGGAAAAACATCGCAGTACGAACAAAGCGGCGTCAGCCAGTCGGGCGCCGAATCCGCGTTGGACGGTTTGTTGAAGCATGTTCTGCCGACCCGGAAGTTCAGCGAACGCTACCCGTTGAAAGTGGACATCGGTTATTTCGCCAACGTCATCGATATGGGCAACGGGGAGGGCATCGCGTTCTGCACCGACGGCGTCGGCACCAAGGTGCGGGTCGCGGAGTTGATGAACCAGTACGACACCCTCGGCATCGACTGTGTGGCGATGAATGTGAACGACCTCATCTGTCTCGGCGCGCGGCCGGTGAGCATGGTGGACTACATCGGCTGTTCGCACACCGACCCGAAAGTGTTCGAGGAGCTGGGACGCGGCCTCGCCGAAGGCGCGCGACAGGCCCAGATCAGCATTTCCGGCGGGGAAATTTCGCAGGTGAAGGAGATCATTACCGGCATCGACCTTATCGGCGCCGCCATCGGTCACGTGAAGCTCGATCAAATCAACACCGGGCAGAACATCCAGCCCGGCAACCTGATCCTCGGTCTGGCCGCCAGCGGGGTGCATTCCAACGGCCTGACCCTGGCGCGCAAGGTTCTGCTGGGGGAAACGTTGGACGAGCAGAAGGAAAATATCAACCAGTACGAAGAATCGCTGGGCCGCACGCTCGGGGCGGAACTGCTGGAGCCCACCCGCATTTATGTCCAGCCGGTGATGGCCATGCTGGAAGCGGGTATCGATATCCGGGCCATGGTGCATATCACCGGCGGCGGTCTCACCAACCTCAACCGCGTGCAGACCGACAACATCCGCTTCGTGATCGATCCCCTGCCCGACCTGTTACCGGTCTACGAGCTGATCCAGGAAGCAGGCGGGATCAGCGACGCGGAAATGTACGCAGTGTTCAACATGGGCACCGGGTTCTGCGTGATCGTCGACCACGCCAACGACGCCGATCAGGTCCACACCCTCTGCAAGCAATACGGCGTCTCCTGCCACGGCATTGGCCAGGTGGAACCCTGGACCAGCAAGGAAGTATTCATCCCCTCCAAAAATCTGAAAAGCTCCGGGCCGGGTTTTACAACTTAACCTGAGCGTTAATCTGTCATTCTGAAGAGG
>CAYPKH010000397.1:0-2342 GCA_964411245.1 uncultured Nitrospina sp. | reverse complement strand
TCTCCGATGCCAAGCGGATCGGCGCTGAGTTTTATATTGAGGTGATTTTGTTTGGTTTTCTGATCGGATTTTCGACCGCGTTGGCGGAACCGGCTCTGATCGCCGTGGCGTTAAAGGCCAAGGAAGTTTCCACCGGCGCCATATCCACACTGGGTCTCAGGATGGCAGTGGCCTTCGGCGTAGGGGTTGGCGTGGCGTTGGGCGCCTTTCGAATCATTGAAGGTACGCCCATTCAATATTATATCATCACCGGTTATATCATTTTAATGATTCAAACCTATTTTGCGCCCAAGTTCATCGTTCCTCTGGCGTATGATTCCGGCGGCGTGGCCACCTCGACGGTGACGGTGCCGTTGCTGGTGGCATTGGGATTGGGATTGGCGTCGAACGTTCCGGGCAGTTCGCTTTTGCTGGACGGTTTCGGCTTGATCGCTTTCGCCTGTCTTTTCCCTATGATAAGCGTCTTGGCGTATGCTATGATCCAGAAACGATTTTTCTCAAGGGTGCCTGATTCGGGGACGAAACTAAACCCTTAGGAGGCTGATATGCGTTTCAAAGTAATCCTGGCTCTGGTCAATGACGATTATCAGGACGAGGTCATCGAGGCCGCCAAAAAAGCCGGCGCCACTGGGGTGACCATCCTGAATGCGCGGGGAGAAGGCATACACGACCAAAAATCATTTTTGGGTTTGAACATGGAAACCCAGAAGGACATGCTTTTGTTTCTGGTGGAAGATTTTAATTCCAATCAAATCATGGATGCCATTTACGAGGCCGGAAAATTTGGAGAGCAGGGAAACGGCATCGCCTTTTCCTGGTCCGTGGACCGCGCCATCGGTTTGGAGAGCCAGATCCCCATTTTGGAAAAAGACGCCAAAGAACATTATTTTTAAGGCTGGATTGGAGTCCGTGGTATGAGTGAAACGTTGCTGGTCAGCCAGGTCATGATGCCCAATTTTAAAAAATTTGACGGGGTCACCCCGGTATCCGAAGCCCTGGAGATGATGAAAAAGGAGGAACTCAACGCCATTTTGATCGAACCCCGAAACGAATTCGACGTGTTTGGCATCCTGACGCTCAAAGACATCGCCCGCAAGGTGATTGCGCAGCGGCGCAAACTGCACGAAACCCACGTATATGAAATCATGTCCAAGCCGGTATTATCGGTTCCCGCCAGCATGCCCGTTCCTTATGCCGCACGGCTGTTGACCAATTTCAACGTGTCCTATGCCATGGTGATGGAAAATAACCAGGTGGTGGGATTGGTCTCTTTGAACGGCATCGTGAACAATTGGAATATGGGTTGAGGCCTCTTTCCTACCCTTGAATTCCAGCTACCCCTTTTTCAACGAACTGCCGCTGGTGCTGTCCCACAGCACAGTATCGGGACTGGAACGATGCTGGGCCACGGCAGACCAGTGTTCGAAAGAAACGTTCAGCTCGACGATCCGCACACACTCGTCCATCCCATGAGCACCGGCCAGATGCGACTCCAGCACCTTCAGGTCCTTGATGAAATTGCCCTGCTCGGACTGGTATCTTTCCTGAGCTTCCGCAATGTTCGCCAGAGTGCCTTCCGCCTGTAGGTTGTAAAGGAAAATGGTTCGGCGGAGGGAGTCGTAATCCACCAGAAAGTTCACGTAGCCCCAGATCATAAAGGGCGTCACGGCCACCACGCATAAAGCCATTTTGACTTTTTTCTGCTCCAGAAAAATGGCGGCGAACACCAGCACGAAACCCATAATCAGGCTGTACAGCGATATGTTTTCATAAATATTAAGGGGAAGGATTTTTTCGCCGCAGGACGTTTGGGAAACGATCGGGTGCAGGCTGAAGAGGCTCCAAAGCGGAGGGGGACCCGCTCCGGCCTCGGCGGTAGCGAGGGCTCCCGCACCGATCCACCCCAATCCTGCCAATCCGATTTTCCAAATGACGCCGCGACCCTGCATGGTTCCCGCCCCTTCTAGGTTAAAATTGACTCCAATAAACAAATGATTTAGGCTCTCAAAAGGAAGGCCACACTGTATAAGATTCGACCCGGCCCGTCCAGTCCAATTATGGGTCCCGCCGCCTGAAAAATTTTCCTTCACAATTCATTTCTCATGCGATATTTTATGGGGTTTTAAAGCTTGATACATTCATTCAAAGAGGTGGCAATCGATGAGCGAAGAAGCCCGATTTGTAGATAATGGAGACGGGACGATCCAGGACACCAAAACCGGCCTGGCCTGGTGCAAAAAGGATTCGTTTCAAATCACCCAGGACTGGCTCAATTTTCAGGAAGCCCTGGCTTTCATTGACAAAATGAATAAAGAGGACTATCTGGGTTTTCACGACTGGAG
>CAYPKH010000396.1:0-2343 GCA_964411245.1 uncultured Nitrospina sp. | reverse complement strand
CGCCGGTGGTCCATATGTAGAAGAAGTCCAGTCCCTGAACGACCATGAGAGCCCAATCGATCAACAGATAGTAACCGAACATGACAATCAGCGCGATCGTGAAATGGGTGATAGATTTCGCGGTAATAAATGGTTTAGTTTCTTCTTGGAAATCAGACATGAAGTTTCTATCTCCCCTCTAGGTTGAAAATAGTGCAAAAGTCGCTTGGTTACCGCCAAACGGATGCGAACCAATAGAAGAACCACAGACAGAGGAACACGGTCAAAATATAAATCCAAGGCCCGGCTTTTGCCTTAAGTTTTTGTAAATCCATTCGGGTTTTCCTTTTCTTCTAATTGTTGATTGAGTTAAACGTTTTATTCTTGACAGTATAAAAGAGGGGATGGTAACTTAACCCTCCTATTTGTTAATCGCTCGAGGACCCAATGGCCAGTAAAGACGGAAAAATTTTCGATACGATCGTTCTGATCGGTCTGGGGGTCAATGTTTTGACCGCCACATACCTGCTTTTGATGTACTTTGATGTCATTTAAGCTGGCATAATCTACCATATCGTTTATTTAAGTCAAGGGTAAAAAACCCTCCCTCCGCCCGAAAAAACCCTGAAACTCCCCAATTTATAAGCCTTTTCCGGAACGCCCGGTTAGCTGGCGACAGCTTTTAGCGGGTAAATGACGTACAGCATCAGATAGGTGGCGGTACTGGTGGATAAGATCAGGGCAAACAGGATCATGGTCCCCGGGCCCAGAATCCGGTGCCGCCGGGCACCGTCCGGGAGCCATTTTTCGATCAGTTTTTCCAGGCCGACGACCCCCGCGATGGTCATAAATATAAGAAAATAAGCCAGTTGTGCCGGCCAGGTTTTTCCGAGAACCAGGCAAAAGACTTCCACCAGCACCCACAGTCCGAGGACCCATAGCCAGATCCGGGCGAAATTTTTGGGATCGGCCTTCAGCTCCCCGGGCTTGAGCACATAATCGCCGTTGACCTTGCCGCAGGCCCGGAACCCCAACACAATCATGTAGGGGGTCAGGATCAATCCCAGGGTGACCAGCACCAGATGCACGGTGAGCACCGGAACGAATACGTTATCATAAACTTCCGGCGGGCCCCCGAAGCCCTCCTTGCCTTCCAGCGCGAGCACTCCCAGCGACCGGGCGTAGTAATAGGCCACGAAATAGACCACCATCGACACACTGGAGACGAAGATGAGTTTGTGGTGGCGGGTGCTCTGTCCGGTTTTGGCCATCCACCAGGCCACCAGGAAGAGGACCGTGAACACCACCGCGAGGAGGTAGCTCAGGTCGGCGCCCAGCGTCCCCGACTGGACCATAAATCCCGGTTTTTTTAAAAAATCCTGCATGATAGATCAACTCGGTTGGAGGGAGAGTGACATCAGGTCTGGCTTTTTCCCAGGATCAGGGTGCCGCCATAAAAGAAGCTGGCGCCGACCACGGTGCCCCACAACAGAGGCTCCATTCCCAGTTGAGTGAAAAACATCACGACCACGTAGGTGAGCGCCACCAGACCTACGATCTGCATGGCTCTTCCCAGAAAATAGCGGAACGGGTTCATGGTTCGCTTACTTTTTTAATTTTTCCCGGACTTGTTTGTTGGCTTCTATGAGAGTGACCACATGGCTCCCGCAGTATTCCTGAATCTTCTCCTTAACCATCATCAGCGCGATTTTGCCGGAGGCGGTGAATCCGCCCGGAATATCCGGCAGCGGCTCTTTGGCGGAACCCTCGGCAAGGGCTTGGCTCCGCTTCACTACTTCCTGGTCGTCATACAAATCCTCCAGCGGATAGCTGTAAAGGAGCTTGACGTATTCCCTTTCTTTCTCCGTTTCTTTTTTGGAATCCCAGATGATATTATCCATTTCAATGGAAAGGGGTTTTTTCTTTTTGGAGTTGACGATCTTTTTGATTTCCCGGAAATAGTTCTGCATATCCTTGTCGGTGGGGAGCTCATCCTGGGGAATTTTGGAACTGATTTCAAACTCCAGGCAGTTTTCGTTCAACTCAGGCCGGCTGATTTCATAAGTGATGTTGTTGTGATGGAAGCGCCGTCCTTTTTTGGGTTTGTATTTGTTCTGCAACTCTTCGATCAGATGGTTCAGCCCTTCGCCGGCATACTGGCTAAACAAAATTCCCTTTAAATTCGCCATAAATAAAACTCCTGATTCTCCTTAAGGGTTGTGCTGAAAATGGGGGCTCGGTCCACAGCCGCCCCGGGCGGTGGGTCCGGCAAATAGTGAAATTTACCATACCCGCCGGGCAGGTTCACCTTTTGTTTTCAGGCCGGTGCGGAAGGACGAGGAGGGAGCGCAGCGGGGACCTGGC
>CAYPKH010000395.1:0-2358 GCA_964411245.1 uncultured Nitrospina sp. | reverse complement strand
CTGCATCATTTGATCTGGGAGATCCTGGACAACTCCGTCGACGAAGCGTTGAACGGCCATTGCAACCACATCGAAATTGAAATCGATAACAAGAGAAATGAAATCACCGTTAAGGACAACGGCCGCGGAATTCCCGTCGATCAGTTCCAGAAAACCAAAAAGAGCGCGATGGAAGTGCTGTTCACCACCTTGCATTCCGGCGGCAAGTTCCAGGAAGGCAGTTACAAGGTTTCCGGTGGACTGCATGGCGTGGGCATGGCGGTGGTGTGCGCCCTGACCGAATCGTTGAAGGCCACCTCCCGCCGCGAAGGATTCGAATGGACCCAGGAATTTTCACGCGGTAAAGCCAAGGGCAAACTGAAAAAAGGCACGGCCTGCCGGAAGAAAGGAACCGAGATTTCCTTCAAACCCGACCCGCAAATCTTTCCCAAAATCGAATACAACATCAAGTGGATCCTGGAACGGGCTGAATCCAAGGCTTTTCTCAACAAGGGTTTGAAGATCGTCGTTAAGGAGGACAAGAAAACCCACACCTTCCAATATCCCGAAGGCATCATGGATTTCATCCGTAAAATCACCAACGGCAAATCGGTGCTGGGTGAGGAACCTTTTTACATCGAAAAGGAAGATAAGAAACTCCGCATGGAAACCGCCTTTTTATGGACCTCCCACACGGACACCATCATGCATTCCTACGCCAACGCCATCAAAACCGTCGACGGCGGAACGCATGAAAATGGCTTTCGCAACGGAATCACCAAGGCTTTGAAAGCCTATATCGACCGCCGCAAACTGTTGCCCAAAGGTGTAACGAGCATTACCAGTGATGACGTCAAGGAGGGGCTGGTGGCGATCGTCAATGTGTATCTTCAGGGAGATGTGGAGTTCCAAGGGCAGACCAAGGGCCGCCTCAACTCCGATATCACCTCGCAGGTGGAATCGGTGGTCAAACATTCGCTGGAACATTACCTGCACGACCACCAGTCGGTGGGCGACCTGATTGCCAACCGGGTGATTCTGGCGGCGCAGGCCCGCATCGCTTCGCGTCAGGCCAAGGAGTCGGTACATCGCAAAACGCATATTTCGCACCGATTGAATTTACCCGGAAAACTTTCTGATTGCGCTTCGACCGATCGGGAGGAATCGGAACTGTTTATCTGCGAAGGCGATTCGGCGGGCGGATCCAGCAAGCAGGCGCGGGACCGCAAGACCCAGGCCATTCTGCCGATTCGCGGCAAGATTTTGAATGTGGAAACCGCCACCCAGGTTAAAATCCTGGCCAATGCGGAAATCAACAATATCATTTCCGCTTTGGGAACGGGTATCGAGCCCCAGTTCGACTATGACAAATTAAGGTACGGAAAAATCATTCTGATGACCGACGCCGATGTCGACGGCGCTCATATTTGTTCCCTGCTTCTCACATTTTTCTACCGGTTCATGCCCCGTCTGATCAAACAGGGTCATCTGTACATCGCGCAACCCCCGCTCTACCGGATTGACGCGGGGAAAAAACTTTTTTATGCGGCAGATGACAAGGAGAAAAATAAAATCATCGAAAACTTAAACGGCGCAAAATATGAAGTGGGGCGTTTCAAAGGTTTGGGAGAAATGCCGTCTCGGGACCTCAAATCCACCACCATGAATAAAAGCAACAGAACCCTGATTCGGGTGACGATTGTGGACGACGAACATACCGATCAGACCTTCGACCGGCTGATGGGTAAGGAAGCCCAGCACCGTTTCAAGTTTATCAAAGAGAAAGCACCGTTTTTCAAAGAGTTAGATGTTTAAAAGCCGATTCTTTTCATATCGCCCCTGCCTCTGTAAATCCATGTAAATCCATCCTTTCAAGGAATCCGAAAAAATTGCGCTAAAATGATGATTACCCTTGTATTTATAAGCATTTAGTAGTAGAATTACATTAAAAGTCCGTATAAATATACCCAAAAATACACCTCCAACCAACTGTGTGGGATTAATTGTCTATGAACCCTGTTCAAACCAAGAACCTGGCTCAAACCAAACCCGCTGAAACCGCGGCTCCCGAATCCCCTACCCCGAAGAGGGAACCGGCACGCCGTGCCTCGGATAAATTGAAACCGCTGGTTAACCGGATTTTATCCGCTGAGAGTGTCACCAAAACTCTTTTTGACCTCACCGAGGACCTGCAAAACCTGTTTGCGGCGGACAAGGTGACGGTGTATGCCATCGACCGGCCAAAAAGACAGTTGTTCTCCAGAAATTTTTCGTCTGAGGATGCTCAGGAAATACGAATCGACATCCCACCCAAAAGTCAGGCGGGTTTTGTCCCCACCCCCCGACGACAGAATCATAATCGCTGAGACCACCTATACG
>CAYPKH010000394.1:0-2378 GCA_964411245.1 uncultured Nitrospina sp. | reverse complement strand
TGAGGGAGACAAGGTGAAAATCGACGGCAACCATCGGCTGGCCGGTCAGACGCTACATTTCGACGTTGAAGTGGTTGAAATTCGCGACGCCACACCAGAGGAATTGGAGCACGGCCACGTTCACGGTCTTGGCGGTCACGACCATTAATAACGGCTAAGCCGTTTGCGAAAGCCTTTCGCTTAAAAGTTACTTAGTCTGCGAGGCTTTCCCTCCCACCAGGGTATTGATAACCGATATCATTTTCAGGGACAGCCGCTCCTTCTCCATTGCCCAGATTTTTGGTCCTTACCTGCCCCTCCTTGCATCTTAAATTTAAGAGAACCTTGTATGAACCCTGACATTCAATTCAAAGGGGGTGCGTGATGTTTAAACACAATGAAGGTGGTTTGGACCGTACGTATAGAATCGTTCTTGGACTGTTGTTGATTCTTTTCGGTTATGTCTCCGGCGGAACGTGGGGAATCGTACTTTACGTCCTGGCACTGGTGCCTCTGTTGACCGGGCTGATCGGATGGTGTCCGCTGTACAGCCTGTTTCACATTGACACTTGTGGGTTAAGAAAAGTTTAAAGGAGGTTTAGGCGTATCGGGGAGCGCAAGCTATTGGGTGCGCTCCGCCTGCAAAATCTCGCCGACGACGCGGTGGAATTCGGCCACATCCAGGGGTTTGGTGAGGTAATCGCAGAATCCCGCCGCCAAACCCTGCTTGACATCGCGCGGCAAGACATTGGCGCTGATGGCGACGACGGGTATATCCTGCGTTTCCGGTTTGTTCTGTAAATATTTCATGGCGGTGGTGCCGTCCATCCCCGGCAGGTTGATGTCCATCAGGATCAAATCCGGACAATGGGCCTGCGCCAGCTCGATCCCCAGTTTGGCGTCGGGGGCGGCCAGCAATTCGACATCCGATCGGCGGCGGAACAGATGACGTACCAGATTGAGGTTTGCCGGGTTGTCTTCGACATACAAAATAACGTACTTTTTATTTTCTTTTCCTTTTTCAGTGTCTTTCAAAACCGGTTCCAGGAACAATTCTTCCGAGGCCAAATCTTTCTCTCCCTTGGGCACGGTGATGGTGAAAACGCTGCCGTCTTTCGATTTGCTTTCCACACGGACCGAGCCGTCCATGCATTCAATCAACTGCTTGGTGATGGTCAGGCCGATACCAGTGCCTTCCACGGCCGAGTGTTCCGATCCCAGACGGTTGAACGGCTGAAACAAATTGGGCAGGTTGTCTTCGGAAATTCCCTGACCGGTATCCGAAACGCTGATTTCAATCATGCCATCGCTATTTTCCCGCGCATCCAGTTTGACGGAACCATTCACTTTATTATATTTGATGGCGTTGGATATCAAATTCAGGAGCACCTGCTTGAGACGGACGCGGTCGGCACGGACATACAGTTCGCCCTCCAGGGCAACATAACTGTACAGTTCGACATTTTTGTTTTGGGCGAGGGGCAGGGTCAGCGTGAGCAGTTCCTCCACCAGATCGTTGAGATTGATGTCCTCGATGGACAAACTCAGGTTTCCGGTTTCAATGCGAGCCAAATCCAGAATCTCGTTGATCAAATCCAGCAGATGCCTGCCCGCCTTGAGAATTTCCCCGACGCCCATTTGCTGAGCATGGGTGAGGGGTTCTTTCGGGTTGGTATCGATCAGCTGGCTGAAACCGAGAATGGCGTTCAGCGGGGTCCGAAGCTCGTGGCTCATTTGCGACAGGAACTTGGATTTGGCCTGATTGGCTCTCTCGGCTTCATCCCGGGCCTGGATCAATTCCTGCTCGGCTTGTATGCGGTCGGTGATGTCCCTGAACGTCACCACCGCTCCCACTACCTGGCCTCCTTCCCGGATAGGCGTGGTGAAATATTCAACCGGGAATTGCGTTCCATCCTTTTTCCATAACACCTCGTCATTAACGTGATGGATTTCCCCATCTTTAAACGTGGCATAGATAGGGCATTTCTCTACGGGGTAGGGCCGGCCTTCGGCTGTGGAATGATGAATCAGGGCGTGCTGGGATTTTCCGACCAATTCCTTCTCGGTGTAGCCCAGCATTTTCTGTGCGGCCGGATTGACGAAGGTGGTGTATCCGTTCATGTCCAGGCCGTAAACCCCGTCACCTGCGGCATCCAGAATTAAATGATAGCGGTTCAACAGTTCGTCGCGGGTCTTGCGGGTCTCCGCCAACTCGCGTTCGTACTTCTCTTTTTCGGTAAGGTCGCGGAGCAGGCCGGTAAGCAGCCGCTTGTTATCGACGATGGTTTCAGTGACCGACAACTCGAGGGAAAAGGCGGTGCCATCCTTTTTTCTGCCGGTAACTACTCGCCGAACACCCAAAATAGCAGATCTACCTGTTTTCTTATACTTTTTCAGAT
>CAYPKH010000393.1:0-2379 GCA_964411245.1 uncultured Nitrospina sp. | reverse complement strand
ATCCCGGTGATCGTCCTGACCACCACCGACGATCCCCGGGAAATCTACAAGTGCTACGAACTGGGGTGTAACGTCTACATCACCAAACCGGTGGAATACGACCAGTTCTCCGAAGCCATTCGCAACCTGGGATTGTTCCTGCAGGTCATCAAAGTCCCCGATGGAGAATAACGGCAATGACGGAATCTAATAAAGCGCGAATTCTTTATATGGAAGACGATCCCGGCCTGAGCCGTCTTCTGAAAAAGCGGCTTGAGAAAGAGGGTTATGCCGTCACCCTCGCCCCGGATGGCGAACAGGGCCTCGCCCTGCACCATGAACATCCGTTCGATGTCCTGTTGATCGACAACTCCTTGCCCGGAAGTTCCGGTCTCGACATCATCCGGGACCTGGGTTCCCAACCGAGCCCGCCCCCGATGATTATGGTCACCGGCACCGGAGACGAAAAAACCGCCGTCAAAGCCATGAAACTGGGGGCCAGCGATTACATCGTGAAAGACGTGGACGGCCGATACCTGGACCTGCTATCCACGGTTATCGAGGAAGCCCTGTTCCGCAAACGTCTCGCCCTGGAAAAGGAAGCGGCGGTCACCGCGCTGACCCGGAGCGAACAGCGGCTCAAACAAAACCTTACCCAACTGCAGGAAATAGTAAAGGGCACCGGTTCGGCCACCGGCAAAATCTTTTTCCGCTCCCTGGCGCGTCATCTTGCCTCCGCGCTCAACGCCCGGTATTCCTTCATCGGCGAGCTGGTGGGCGAGGCCCGGGATACCATCCAGGTCCTGGCGGTATGGAGCGGTGAAGAGTTCGGGGAAAATTTTCAATACCCGCTGGCGGATACCCCTTGTGCGAATGTGGTGGGACGCCAAGCCTGCTATTACCCCCACCGGGTCAGGGAGAAGTTTCCCAAGGATGTCATGCTGACCCGGATGAACATCGGGTGTTACCTTGGAGTTCCGTTATTCGATTCCTCGGGAGCCCCCCTGGGACTGTTGTCGGTGATGAACGATGAGGAATTAAAAGATCCCCAAAACGCCCAATCGATTTTAAGTATTTTCGCCTCCCGCGCCGAGGCCGAGATCGAACGTCTACGGGTGGAACAGGACTTGATCGCCGCAAAAAACGCATCCGAGAAAGCCAATCAGGCCAAGTCAGAGTTTTTGTCCCGCATGAGCCACGAACTCCGGACCCCAATGAACGCCATCCTGGGTTTCGGCCAACTTCTGAAAATGAATCCGCATGAATCCCTCAGTAAAGAAGACCAAAAAAGCGTGGATTTTATTCTTGAAGGGGGAAAACACCTGATGGAGCTGATTGACGAGATATTGGACTTAGCGCGCATCGAATCCGGCAAACTGCAACTGGCTATAGAAAGGGTCCAGGTCGACCAAATCACCGAGGAGGTGCTCAACATGATCCTCCCGCTGGCGAAAAAACAGGGGATCCGCATCAACAACCATTTTTCCAAAATTCCCGGCCTTCAGGTTCTGGCCGACCGGCTTCGCTTCAAGCAGGTCATGTTCAACCTGCTGTCCAATGCCATCAAGTACAACCGGGACCAGGGAACGATCACCCTGGAGGCGGAACATACCTCTGAGGGCAGGGTGCGTCTCCACATCGCCGATACCGGCCTCGGCATCGCCCGGGAAAAACAAAAGGATTTGTTCGAACCATTCAACCGGTTGGATGCTCATTCCAGTGAAATCCAGGGCACCGGGATCGGCCTGGCCATTACCAAACGGTTGATGGCGCTGATGAATGGTTCGATCGAGGTGGAAAGCACCCTGGGTAAGGGAAGCCGCTTCTCGGTCGAATTCCCCAAAATCTGAGCCTATTCGCCTTAAATGCTTTACCTTACTCATGTATAATTCTTTTCCAAGGCATTTTCCGGTCACCACGTACAGGTCACTGAAAAATTGATAGAACCGAATTCGTCGAGTTCTTTCTGGCCGTTGAACTCGGACGTTCGGAACACTTGGGAGAAGGCGAAGCGGACTCGATGATGCACCAGTACCACTCCAAAATGGACATCGCCGACGAATACTTTCTTGTCGACCTGATGGCTGTCGGCAAAGGTGTTGCCGTCTAGAAAGATGTTGACCGCCACCGCCCGGCCCTCCACCCCGGCATAGACGTAAAAGGTGACGGGTTTCTTTTTGTCATACTGAAAAAAGTCTGAGCCCTGAGCGCCAGGCCGGATGCGCGGCGGGCCGTAATCCGATTTCAAATTCCACCCCAGCCTCCCGAGCAACCCGGCAGAACCGTAGGTAAATACATTGCCCAGGGCCACGCCGGCGCTCGGCATGAAATCCAACTGCAGGCCTTTGTCAGGGTTGCCCAACAGCAGTTTTCGGAGTTTTTTCTCATAGTTCAATATCA
>CAYPKH010000392.1:0-2385 GCA_964411245.1 uncultured Nitrospina sp. | reverse complement strand
CATCGTCGTTCCCCATCACCATAAGAAATTCGTTGCGGTCAAAACCCAATCGAACGTCTCGAAGAAGCGGCCTGTCGTCCGGGCGGCGAAGGGCACAGCTTCCAATAAAATAAAAGCCAACCAGAAGACCCCGGTGGTGGTACTGGATGCCGGACACGGCGGCAAGGATTTTGGAGCCCGGGGCGCACACGGGTTGTCCGAGAAGGATTTGAATCTCCAGATTTCCAAGCGGGTCAAAAAGATTCTGGAACAGCGGTACCACTTCAAAGTGATCATGACCCGCAAGAGCGACACTTTTATCGAACTCAAAGACCGCGGGAAAATCGCCAACCGGAATAACGCCGATCTGTTCGTCTCCATTCACGCTAATGCCGCCAAGCGGAAATCCGCGAAGGGCATCGAAACCTATTATCTGGGATCGGGCTCCACCGAGCAGGCCCGGGAAACCGCCGCACGGGAAAATGGAGACTTGGTGTACTCGGTGTCCGATGACGCCGTGCAGGAAATTCTGGCCAGCCTCATCTCCACGCTTAAAATCAACGACTCCTCTCGTCTGGCCGCCAGCGTTCAAAACCGCCTGCACAAAACCATGTCGAAAAAGTTTTCCGGTATCCATAACCTGGGTGTGAAGGAAGGGCCGTTCTTTGTGCTTCACGACACCAATATGCCGAGCATCCTGGTCGAGGTGGGTTTTGTGACCAATCAAAAAGAGGGCCGTCAGTTGAAGAACGGCAATTACCAGAAATGGCTGGCCGAGTCCATTGCCCAGGGCATCCGCGATTATCTGAAAGAAAAGGCCCCTTCCATCTAACCCCGGAAACCGAGATGATGCCATGTCCATTCCCCAAATCGTCATCATCGGAAGGGCCAATGTCGGGAAATCCACCCTCTTCAACAAGATCATCAAGAAGCGTGCGGCGATCGTCAACGATATGCCGGGGGTGACCCGCGACCGCATGTTCAGCCGGGCCGAATGGTTCGGCAAGCCGTTCATCGTGATTGATACCGGCGGCCTCGATCTTTCCAAGGACAACGAAATCGAACTCCAAGTCAAGGAACAGGCGGAAATTGCGATCGCTGAGGCCGACACCATTCTGTTTGTGGGTGACGGCCAGCAGGGGCTGACGCCACAGGATCGCGAAGTGATCAACAAAGTGCGGTCCTCCGGGAAACCGCTGTATGTTCTGGTCAACAAGGTGGACGATCCCAAGCACGAAGCACTGACCCATGATTTTTATCAGATGGGGGTGGAGCACACCTTCGCCATTTCCGCCGAGCACGGTTCCGGAATCGAAACCATGCTGGAGCGGTTGGTCGAGGATTTTCCCGAAGCGAAGGAGGAAACGGAAGAGCCCGAGGGCATCCGCATCGCGGTGATTGGGAAACCCAATACCGGCAAATCGTCGCTCGTCAACAAATTATTGAAGTCCGACCGCTGTATTGTCTCCGAAATTCCCGGTACTACGCGGGATGCGGTGGACTCGTCCGTCGTGCTCGACGGAACCGAATTTATACTCATTGATACCGCGGGTATCCGGCGCAAAGGCAAAACCACACGCCTGCTGGAAAAGACCAGCGTCATCATGGCCCTCAAGGCACTGGAGCGGTGCGATATTGCAGTGCTGGTTCTGGACGGCGAATCGGGAATCAGCGAGCAGGACGCCCACATCGCCGGATACGCTTTCGAACGGGGCCGCGGATGCATTCTGGCCGTCAACAAGTGCGATCTTCTGGACCGCAAGAAACAGGCTCAAGAAGCGTTAGAGGAGAAGGTGAGAGATAAATTGAAATTTCTGGATTTTGCGCCGGTGATGTTTGTCTCCGCCAAAACGGGGTTTGGATTGAGGCAGTTTTTCCCGGAAGTGCAGCGGGTCTATTCGGAATATTCGAAAAAGGTGCCCACCGGAAAATTGAACGACTGCTTTGCCCGGGCCATCAAGAAAAATCCGTTCAGCAGTTTCCGGGGAAAGTTCATCAAATTATTTTATTCGACCCAGGTGAAAAGCTGTCCGCCCACGTTCCAATGTTTTGTAAATTATCCGGAAGGCATTCATTTTTCATACCGCCGGTATTTGATGAACAGTCTCAGACAGGCCTTCGGATTTTCTGGAACCCCGGTGCGATTGAAGTTTTCCCCGCGGCGGTCCGATAATTAAGTTATGGCGCATCGTAAAAATTACAGTATTTTCCGGGGTTACAATTTCCGGGTTTTGAAGATGAAGGGATTCGAACCGGTTTGTTTCGGGTGCCCCCCGGGGATGGTCAAGGATTTCGGCCGGCGGGCCGAAAACCTTCCCTCCCACTACGTGCTTCCCATACGCACCTTTGTTCAAGGGAAGAACAATTTCGATTTCGAATTTATTGTCTATACCTTTTTGTTTGCCC
>CAYPKH010000391.1:0-2389 GCA_964411245.1 uncultured Nitrospina sp. | reverse complement strand
CGGGTTGAAGACGCCCAACGTTCTCGAATTGTACGAAAACAGCATTTACATCACCTCGCACTCGAAGGACTTGGCTGTGCCGGGCGAGCGCATCGGCCATGTCGCCGTCCACCCGCAGGCGGAGGACGCGGAAGGGGTGATGGCCGGGCTCATTTTTTGCAACCGGGTGCTGGGGTTCGTCAACGCGCCTGCCCTGTTCCAGCGGGTGGTGGCTCAGGTGCCACACGCCACGGTCGATGTCGAGCCCTACCGTCGGCGACGCGACTTGCTCTATAAGGAACTCACGGGCATCGGTTACGAGGTGGTGAAACCGCAGGGCGCATTTTACTTTTTTCCCAAGTCGCCGATCGCGGATGAAGTAGAATTCGCCCAAATGCTGGCCGAACACAAGGTGCTGGTGGTGCCCGGACGCGGGTTCGGGACGCCGGGTTATTTCCGGATTTCCACCTGTTTTCCCGACCGGGTGATCGAAGGCGCCCTGCCGGGGCTGGCGGCCGCCTACCGGGAAGCAACCAATAAGTAAGGCTTTCCGCTATTTTGAAATATATTTTTGGAATCGGAGGATTTTGATAGAATAGAGGCATCCAACGTCAGGAACCCCCGAATTTTTAAGGATTGGAAACCGTCATGAGTTTGAACCCGGACCAAATCAACCGTTACAGCCGCCATTTGCTTCTGCCGGAAGTGGGCATGGAAGGCCAGGAAAAAATCTGCAACGCCAAGGTTCTGTGTATTGGAACCGGCGGGTTGGGCGCTCCCGTGTCTTTGTATCTGACCGCCGCCGGCGTCGGCAAACTCGGCTTGATCGATTTCGATGTCGTCGATAAAAGCAACCTGCAACGGCAAATCGTCCACGCCGAATCCACCGTCGGCACCCTCAAGGTCGAATCGGCCAAAAAGCGCCTTGCCGATCTCAATTCGGACGTCGAGGTGGTCACCTACAACGAACGGCTCACTTCCGAAAACGCGATGCGTATTTTTGCGGACTGGGACATCATCATCGACGGGACGGATAATTTTCCGACGCGCTACCTCGCCAACGACGCCTGCGTGTTGTTGAAGAAACCCTATATCTACGGGTGCATCCTGCGCTTCGAAGGCCAGGTCTCCGTGTTCGACTCGCGCACCGGTCCCTGTTACCGGTGTCTGTATCCCGAACCGCCGCCGCCGGGCCTGGTGCCCAGTTGCGCCGAGGGCGGGGTGCTGGGTGTGCTGTGCGGCATCATCGGCGGTCTGCAAACCAACGAGGCGATCAAGCTCATTCTCGAAAAGGGAGATAACCTGAACGGGCGTCTGGTCCTGTTTGACGCGCTGGCAATGAAGTTTCGCGAAATGAAACTGCGCAAGGACAAGAACTGCCCGATCTGCGGCGACAACCCGACGATCACTGAGCTCATCGACTACGAACAGTTCTGCGGCATCCTTCCGTCTCAAGACGATCCGGCCGACCGCGCCTTGGAAATCGAGCCTGCCGCGGTCAAGCAGATGATGGACAACGGGAAAAACTTCAAACTGATCGACGTGCGGGGCCAGGGCGAATACGAGATCAACCGGATCGAAGGCTCCACGCTGATTCCGCTGGATGTCATTGAGGAACGCAAGATCGAAAAACTCAACGGACTTCAGAAAGCCGACGAAATCGTGGTTCACTGCAAGGCCGGGGTGCGCAGCCTGAAAGCCGCCAAAGCCCTGATCGATATCGGGTTCGAGAATGTGAAGAGCATGCGCGGCGGCATTGATAAATGGGCGGAGACCATCGATCCCTCTATCCCGCGGTATTGATTTTACCCCGGATAGGGTCCCGCGGCCTTGACATTGCCGCCGGTCCGGTTTATGTTGGGCTCAAAAGATAAGGTGATTTACGTCTCGATGTCTGTCACAATAGTGGTAGAAGTTTACTTGTGTTTTTTGTGGAAAGGGGTCCATTGTGAGTCATTCCAGCGGCCAGGACAGGGATTACGAAAAACTGTCGAAAGCGATTACCGAAGCGGTATTGAGTTCCCTGAAGGTCAAAAAGGTCATCTCTGAAATTCAGCAACGCGACCATATCTGTCCGCAAAGCTTCATGGTCCTCGTGCTGAAACTGCAATCCCTGACCGAGGGATTCGAGGTGGAAGTGGAAGAGGCTCCCGAAAAACCCAAAAAGAAATCCCGCCGGACGAAAAAGAAAGCGGTGGAAGAGGCGCAGTTTATCGATGGCGAAAAACTCTCAAAAAATGAAATTGAATTTGAAGAGCTCATCAGCGAACGCTTCGATACGGAAGAGTGGCTCAAGAAAAACGGCCTTATCCTTTAAATTTCTGTTTTTCCCATTTCTCGCCACACTTTTCCCGGCCTTCCTTTACCCGAAACCCGCACTCCCACTCGATTTTGAAAGCCAGCGCAAGCG
>CAYPKH010000390.1:0-2392 GCA_964411245.1 uncultured Nitrospina sp. | reverse complement strand
AAAGTGAAGGAAGTGATCGACATCAAGCGGCCGCTTAAAGTGGTGGTCGACGGCGGCAACGGCTGTTTCGGAATTGTCGGTCCGCAATTGTTGCGCCAGCTCGGGCTGGACCCCATCGAGCAGTTCTGCGAACCGGACGGCAGTTTCCCCAACCACCATCCGGACCCGACCGTTCCCGAATACATGGAAGCATTGATGGCGCGGGTCACATCCGAAAACGCCGACCTGGGAATCGGGTTCGACGGCGACGCCGACAGACTCGGCGTGGTCGACGACAAGGGCAATTTGTTATGGGGGGATCAACTGTTGATCCTGTTCGCCCGCGATATTCTGAAAAAACATCCCGGCACTGCCGTGGTGGGCGAAGTGAAATGTTCACAGAATTTGTACGACGACATCAAAAAGCAGGGTGGCATACCGGTGATGTCCGCCGCGGGACACTCGTTGATCAAAAAGAAAATGCGCGAGACCGGCGCACTGCTGGCCGGCGAGATGAGCGGGCACATGTGTTTCAAGGACAACTATTACGGATTCGACGACGCCATTTTCGCCGCCTGCCGGGTACTGGAAATCGTCGCCGCCTCTTCCCGCAAACTGTCCGACATGCTGTCGGATTTGCCCAAGACCTTCAGCACCCCGGAAATCCGGGTCGATTGTCCCGACACGCTGAAATTTAAAATCGTGAAGGAGCTGACCGAATATTTCCGGTCGCGTTACGAGGTGGTGGACATCGACGGCGTGCGCATTCAGTTTGAAAACGGTTGGGGACTGGTCCGCGCTTCCAACACGCAACCGGTGCTGGTGTTGAGATTCGAAGCCAAGACCGAAAAGCAATTGAGCGAATACCGGCAAATCGTCAACCGGCAATTGGAACAGTATCAACCGGACGTTCAGATGAGCGGATAAGGTTACTGCACAATCACCCCGGCGTAACCCACCACATGGCCCATATCCCCGCTCACCTCCCCCGAGGTCATATACTTTGCCAGCTCGGCGCGGGTGGCTCCCAACTCCCGGCAGGCGGTCAACATGGCGGTGGCGGGATGGACCCCGCACATGGTAATGCCCTCCCGCTCGACGGTTTGATACAACCCCGCCGGATCCATCTCTATAATACGGTCGATGGCCTTGCGATCCTTCTCCGATGCGCTGGCATGGGTTTCGTAATGGGTCATGTCGGAACTAGCGACGATCAGCACCGGCCGGTCGACGTCCCGGATCGCCCGAACCAGAGCTTCGCCCAGCATCCGGCATTCGTCCCAACTCAACCGCATGAGGCAAATAGGCACAAACGTGAATTCCCTGCGGAAATACTGAAGAAAGGGCAGTTGCGTTTCCAGAGAATGTTCCTTGCGGTGAGCGGCCTCGTTCTCCCGCGCCATCGGCAGGTGTTTCAGAATGGCTTCCGCGAGGGGCGTGTCAATTTCCAGGTCTCCCAGGGGCATGGACCACGTTCCGCGCGCCATCAGGGAAATGCGTTCGCCCATTCCGGTATGATTGGGACCGAGGAGGAGGACGGTACCGGGAATTTCAATTCGGGAGTAAACGGACCCGGCGACGTCTCCCGAATACATGAACCCCGCGTGCGGGACGATCACTCCCTGCGCCTGGACTTTGGCGGCGTCCAGCTGCAGATGGCGGCGCACTTCATCGCGCAGCTCCTGAGGATCATCGGGATAGAATCTTCCGGCCACCGCCGGCTGACGTGCCATGGCAGTCTCCTTTACTTCCGCACGGTCCCGGTCATCGGAACAAACCGCACCCCGGTAATTTCTTCACGCTTCAATTGGCCCTGGTTTTTGGTGATGCGGATCAGGTTCTGGAAGAAAAATCCCTCCAGAGGCAGGATCATGCGTCCGCCCTCCTTGAGTTGGTCGATCAAGGGCTTCGGAATTTTCGGTGCGGCGGCAGTCAACAGGATGGCGTCAAAGGGCGCAAACTCTTCCCACCCCCGGTAGCCGTCGCCGTGTTTGACGGTGACGTTGCCGTAGCCCAACCGTTTCAGGCGGTCCCGTGAATCGCTGGCGAGGGATTCGATGATCTCGATGGTGTACACCTCTTCCACAATTTCCGCCAGCACCGCCGCCTGGTAACCCGAACCAGTGCCGATCTCCAGCACGCGGTCGGTCGGTTTCAACTGCGCCACCTGGGTCATGAGCGCGACGATGTACGGCTGGGAGATGGTCTGGTCCTGGCCGATGGGAAGCGGCGCATCGGCGTAGGCCTTTTCTTTGAAATCCGCCGTCACGAACTCGTGGCGCGGCACCTTGAGCATGGCCGCCAGAACCCGGGGATCGCGAATGTCGCGGCCGAGCAGGTCGACGTCGACCATGCGTTTGCGCTGGCTTTCAAAATCGAGTGGGAGTGCGATTTTCGGGTAAAGGAAGGCCGG
>CAYPKH010000389.1:0-2396 GCA_964411245.1 uncultured Nitrospina sp. | reverse complement strand
CCGTTTCCAGCAGTTGTTCGTTGATGTCGCCCATGATGATATGCTCCGGCGCGTCCTGGCCGCCGCACCCCCGCCAGCTCATGATGACCAGCACCGGAATTTTGTATATCAGGTTGAGTGAGGTGAAGGCGTTGAGGCTGTAACCCAGGCCCGAGTTCTGCATGAGCAGGACCGGTTGTTTGCCGCCCATATACGCTCCGGCGCAGAGGCCGACCGCCGCATCCTCGCGCACCGCAGGGATGTATCCCAGGTTTGGGTCGCCTTCGAGGTGTGCAATCAGGCCGGACAACAGCGAACAGGGCACGCCGGTAAAAAAATTGAAACCGCTGTCCCGCAACTTGTCGACAAAAATTCTGGATGAAAGCATCAGGATTAGAAAAAAAGAAGTGTGGAACCGGTGCGCTCCTCTCAGGACGCCGGAACCCGGCCCGGGCGCGTTACCATTTATCCAGCAGGCGTTCGCCGCCGTAAGTCGTCTGCAGTTTGTGAACCAGTTTGATATATTCCGTAATTCCGTCCTTGCCCTGGAATTCCACACCCAGATCGCGCGCCGCCTGACTGGACATGGGCACGCCCTCTTCTCCCTTGATGCCCTCAATTTCGCCGAAGGAGTCGATTATGTCGAGGATCATCTGTCCCAGGTCCAGGTTGTGGATATGGCCGTCGACCAGATGATAGGTCTTCCCGTAGCAGTCGGGGTTGCCCACAACTTTGTGGAGCGCCTGGGTTACCGATTCGACCGAAACGTATTTGGTACCGCCTTTGAGGTCGACATTGTAATTGGTCGCCAGGTAGTCGATGGTGTTGAACCATTCGGACTTGTCGATTTGCGGCTTCACCCCGTAAATCGTCACCGGGCGCAGGATGGTGACGTTGAAGTTGCGGCTCCGGTGGTGAAAATGGCAGAACGATTCGATCGACGATTTGATGGCGCCGTACAGACTGCCCGGCATCACCGGATGCGATTCATCGAGCGGGTGATCGGCGTCGACCGTCGGCAGTACCTGGCCGAATATGGTACAGGCACTCATGAACACCACCTGCTGGACCCGCGCCTTGCGCGCCGCTTCCAAAAGGTCGAACGAACCGTTCACGTTCACCTTCACCAGTTCGTCGGTGGTTTGCACGGGACCGGGGTAATGCGCCAGGTGAACCAACACCTCCATGCCGTCCACCAACTTGGCCAGCGATTCCTTGTCTTCCAGCCCGCCCATCACATAATCCACATCCTCGAACGCCTCGAGATGATCGACCACACTGCCCTCGCGGATCAAAGCCCGCACGTTGGGCTTTTCACCGCCCGCACTTTGATTAAAAAGTTTCTTGATGTAATGGGACCCGACCATGCCGGTGATCCCGGTAATTGCCACGTTCATTCAAACCTCCAAATACTTTATTATCAAGCAGTTAGACTGCCTTGATGAAAGTTTCCACGCCATAAAAAACCCCGGCCTGGGCAAACCGCAACACACCGGGGCGCACCCTGAAAGCCGGATGAATGTCCATACATCAATGGAATCCGTCAATTATGATTGCAGGGATGGTTGAAGTCAACCGGATTCTCCTCTCCAGCGGGGCCGTGCGGCGTGGGTCAGGGAGCGGGGTTTTGGACGGCCGCCTGGGCCGCGGAAAGCAGGGCAGTGGGCACGCGGAACGGGGAACAACTCACATAATCCAGGCCCAGTGAATGGAAAAACTCGATGGACGCCGGATCGCCGCCATGCTCGCCGCAGATACCGAGATGGAGTTTTTCGTTGGCCGCGCGTCCCTTTTCGATTGCCATGGCGATCAAGGCACCGACGCCTTTCTGGTCGACGGTGACAAACGGGTCTTCCATCAGCACGCGGTGGTCCAGATAGTGCGACAGAAACACCCCGGCGTCATCCCGGCTCAGGCCCAGCGTGGTCTGGGTCAGATCGTTGGTGCCGAACGAAAAGAAGTCGGCTTCTTTCGCAATTTCGTCGGCGGTGACGGCGGCGCGCGGCAGTTCGATCATGGTACCGACCTGGTAATCCAGTTTTATGCCGGCCTTGCCGATCACCTCCGCAGCGACTTCGTCGATGTGTTTCCGGACGATGCGGAATTCGTTGACGTGATGGACCAGTGGAATCATGATCTCCGGCAGGACCTTGCCGCCTTTCTTGGCCAGCCTGCAGGCCGCTTCGATGATGGCCCGCACCTGCATTTCATAAATTTCCGGAAACACGATGCCCAGCCGGCACCCGCGCAGTCCCAGCATGGGGTTCTGCTCTTTCAGGGAATTGATCTTCTTGGCCAGTTTGGTGGCCGGGGTGCGCATCTGTTTGGCAAGGGTGCGGATTTCCGCCGGGGCGTTGGGCAGAAATTCGTGCAGGGGCGGGTCCAGCAGGCGGATGGTCACCGGCAGTCCGTCCATC
>CAYPKH010000388.1:0-2400 GCA_964411245.1 uncultured Nitrospina sp. | reverse complement strand
CCTGTAAGAATTGTGGAGCCATGTTTCATCAGACCTCGCATCCGCCGAAGGTGAAAGGGGTTTGTGATGAATGTGGCGGGGAACTGTATCAGCGGCCCGACGATAACGAGAAGACGATCGTTAAACGACTGGAGGTTTACAACCAGGAAACGGCTCCCCTCAAGGATTTTTACCGCGAGCGGGGAAAATTGAAATCCGTTCAGGGGTGCGGCGGAATGGAGGACATTTTCTCCAAGCTGTGCGATCTGGTGACTTGAATATGTCCAAAGAAGAAGCCATAGAAGTCGAAGGGACCGTTATGGAGCCATTGCCTAACGCCATGTTTCGCGTGGAGTTGGAAAATGGGCACAAAATCCTGGCGCATATCTCCGGAAAAATGCGGATGCATTTCATCCGGATCCTGTCAGGAGACAAAGTCAAAGTGCAGTTGTCTCCTTACGATTTAACACGCGGCCGCATTACGTATCGCTATAAATAAATAAGAAGGTGAACCATGAAAGTCAGATCATCCGTAAAGCCCATATGTATTAAATGCAAAGTGATCCGCCGGCGGGGCGTGGTGCGGGTGATTTGTGAAAATCCGAAGCACAAACAAAGGCAGGGATAACCGGCCGGAAACGGATTTAACTCAAGTTTAGAAAGGAAATAGTGTGGCACGAATAGCAGGCGTAGACATTCCCCGGGATAAAAGAGCGTTGGTCGCCTTGACGTATATTTACGGCGTCGGGTCCACCACGTCCGCGAAAATTCTGGAAAAAGCGGAAATCCCCCAGGAAGTGCGAATCAAGGATATGACCGAAGAACAGATCGCCAAAATCCGATCCATAATCGAGAAGGAATATGAAGTGGAAGGGGATATGCGCCGCGTCGCAAATATGAATTTGAAACGGTTGATGGACATCGGCTCTTACCGGGGCCTGCGCCACCGCAGAGGCCTGCCGGTCCGGGGTCAGCGCACCCATACCAACGCCCGTACCCGTAAGGGACCCCGCAAGGTGGGGGGCGCCAAGTCCAAGTCCAAAAAATAAATAAAGAAGGAATCTATGGAAAAGAAATCCAAAAGCGGAAAAAAGAAAAGCAAGACAGCCCCCGAAAGCGGCATCGCGCATATCCGTGCTACGTTCAACAATACCATCGTGACCATCAGCGATCTTTCGGGGAACGTTGTGTCCTGGTCCAGTGCCGGAGCACAGGGCTTCAAGGGATCGCGTAAAAGCACACCCTTCGCGGCGCAGGTCGCCGCGGAAAAAGCCGCGGTCAAGGCCCGGGATCTGGGAATGAGAAAACTGGAAGTTCATGTCAAAGGACCGGGGGCCGGCAGGGAGTCGGCCATTCGGTCATTGCAGGCGGCAGGAATGGAGATTTCCGTCATTCGCGACAAAACCCCCATTCCCCATAATGGATGCCGCCCGCGCAAGCGCAGACGCGTGTAAGCTTTTTAAAAAGGAGTATCAGGTTTGGCAAGATATACCGATTCCGTATGCCGGCTTTGCCGGAGAGAAGGCGAAAAACTGTTTTTGAAGGCAAGCCGGTGCGAAACCCCCAAGTGCGCTATCGATAAAAGAGCGTACCCTCCCGGCCAGCACGGTCAGGGCCGCATCAAGTTTTCCGAATACGGCGTTCAGCTGAGGGAAAAACAAAAAGTGCGCCGCATTTACGGAGTCCTGGAAAAACAGTTTAGAAAATATTTTAAAATCGCGGACCGAAAGAAGGGGGTCACCGGGGAAAACCTCCTTCAACTGTTGGAAATGAGGTTCGATAACATCATTTATCGAATGGGCTTGGCTGGCTCCAGAAGCGCCGCCAGACAACTGGTTCGCCATCGGTTCTTTACGATCAATGGAAAAAAAGTGAATGTGCCCTCTTATATCGTTAAGAAAGGGGACGTGATCGCGCCTGCTCAAAACAAGGTGGAAAAATTTCCGATCAAAACCGCTTTGGAAAACATCAAAGGCAAAACCCTTCCTGCGTGGCTGACGTTCGATGCCGACAAAAAAGAAGGAGTGGTGCAATCCCTCGCTAACCGTGAGGATATCACCTTGCCTGTTCAGGAACAATTGATTGTCGAACTCTATTCGCGTTAATCGTCCCCATAAACGGCATTATTTAATCATTCAGCACATCTTCTGGGTGTCAACAAAGACTCAATCGGAGGATTGATTTCATGGTGATGCAAGGCATCGTTAAACCCAAACGGCTCGATTTTGACAAAAAAACTAAAACCGGTCATTACGCCAAATTCCGGGCGGGACCCTTCGAGCGGGGGTATGGCGTGACCGTCGGAAACTCGCTTCGTCGTATGCTGCTTTCTTCCCTGCAGGGCGGTTCCATTATCGGAGCGAAATTCGAGGGGATTTTTCACGAATTCTCTTCCATCCCCGGCGTGATAGAGGATATCAG
>CAYPKH010000387.1:0-2402 GCA_964411245.1 uncultured Nitrospina sp. | reverse complement strand
ATTCGACGGCACCGAATTTCATTTCGAAGTGGTCGGCGACCTGCTGAACGATGATATGATGCAATTCCTAACAACCGTGCCGCAGGGCATGTTCCAGTTCGAGATCGGCGTCCAGACCACAACCGAAGAAGTGCAGGACACCATCCACCGCAAACAGAGCAACACGAAATTATTTGAAACAATTAAAGCCCTCATCCAGCAGGACCGTGTGCACATCCATTGCGACCTCATCTTCGGCCTGCCGGGAGAAACCCTGGGCGAACTGCTGGAATCTTTCACCGAGGTGTTAAAACTTAAACCGCACGAGCTGCAACTCGGCTTTCTGAAATTCCTGCCCGGCGCGCCGATTCGCGACAAAATTGAATTACACCAGTACTGCTATCTATCGTTCCCGCCTTACGAACTGCTGTCGCATAAAGATCTGTCGGCGGGTGAGGTCCGTTTTCTGAAACAGTTCACCGAAGTGTTCGACCTGTTTTACAACTCGAAGCGGTTCCGGTTTAGTCTCGATCACCTGTTCCGGCAACACCCGCCGGTGGAACTGTTCAAGCAACTGATGACCGCCCTCGAACGGGAAAACCGGGTGTTGAATGCGCTGTCGCTCGACCACCAGTACCGTATTTTTGCCGAGACCTTTAACCTCCGCGCCGACCCGCTGGCGTGGGACCTCCTGCAACTCGATTACCTGGTCCACCAGCGCAGTTATCGTCTTCCGGAATTCATGAAAGCGCGGTTGGCGTCGAACGGCTCCTCCCGCCTCAAAACCTGGGACGGCGACCGCAAAACGATGGTGGTGCCGTTTCGCCATACGCTGGAATGGCAGGGACCCGAGCCGAAACTCACCCCCGCGCCCTCCCCGGTGTATTATGCCGTAGCCCACGCCGAAGCCGCCTCCGGTTACATGTCCCGGCCCCGGATCGAGCGGGTCGAGGCCTGATCCCACATTTTATTTTAATTTTCCCTGTCAAGGGGTTATGATGTGGATTTTTCAGACCAAATCAGCACAGCGTCCTCCTCCAGGGCGTGAAAGGAGACCTGCATGCCGGAGAGCAGTAAACAAAGTTTGAACCGAAAAAGCCGTCTGATCACGGCAGGCGATAAACGCTCGCCCAACCGCGCCATGTTGCGCGCCGTCGGATTTGACGACGGGGATTTTGACAAACCCATCATCGGCGTTGCCAACGGACAGAGCAATATCACCCCCTGCAACGCCGGCCTCGGCAAACTGGCGGACCTCGCCATGGCGGAAATTAAAAACAGCGGCGGCATGCCGCAGATGTTCGGGACCATCACCATCAGTGACGGCATTTCCATGGGCACGGAGGGAATGAAATGTTCGCTCATCAGCCGAGAGGTGATCGCCGACTCGATCGAAGTCGTCGGCCGCGGCGCTTGCATGGACGCGATGATCGCCATCGGCGGGTGCGACAAGAACATGCCCGGTGCTTTGATGGCTCTGGCGCGGCTCAACATCCCCGGCATCTTTGTCTACGGCGGCACTATCAAACCCGGTCACCTGGGCGATCAGGACCTGACCGTCGTCAGCGCGTTCGAGGCGGTGGGTCAGTTCAGCGCCGGCTCGATCGACAGGGATCAATTGACCGCTATCGAAAAAAACGCGTGCCCCGGTTACGGTTCCTGCGGCGGCATGTTCACCGCCAACACCATGTCGTCCGCCATCGAGGCCATGGGGATGAGCCTGCCCTACAGCTCCACCATGTCCAACGAAGACAAAGAAAAGGAATTGAGCACCCAGCAGAGCAGTCTGGCCCTGTTTACGCTCTTAAAGGAAAACATCCTGCCGTCGGACATCATCACGCGCCAATCGCTGGAGAACGCCATCGCCGTAGTCATGGCGGTGGGCGGATCGACCAATGCCGTTTTGCATCTGCTTGCCATCGCGCACAGCATGGGGGTTGAACTGTCGATCGACGATTTCGAAGCGATCCGTAAAAAAGTGCCGCACTTGTGCGACCTGAAGCCGTCCGGTAAATACGTGACGGTCGATCTGCACCATGCGGGCGTCATTCCGCAGGTCATGAAGATGCTGTTGAACGCAGGACTCCTGCACGGCGATTGCATGACCGTCACCGGAAAAACTGTCGCGGAAAATCTGCAGAGTGTTTCCGGCGAGCCCGCTTCCAATCAGGACGTCATTCTGCCGCTCGGCGCACCGAAGTCGAAGAAAGGGCACTTGATCATTCTCAAGGGCAATCTGTCGCCGGAAGGATGCGTCGCCAAAGTGTCCGGCATCAAGGCGTACCGGATCGAAGGTCCGGCCAGAATTTTCAACTCAGAAGAAGAATGCCTGGACGCCATCATCGACGATAAAATCAAAGCCGGTGATGTCATCGTCATCCGCTACGAAGGCCCCAAGGGCGGCCCGGGCATGCGCGAGATGC
>CAYPKH010000386.1:0-2405 GCA_964411245.1 uncultured Nitrospina sp. | reverse complement strand
CGTCGCCCAGGGGTGCCGCCCCATCGGCAAGCCCATGAACATCACCCAGTGCGACCAAACCCAGCTTTTAGGGGTCGACGGTAAACCGCCGCTGGAAGTGCTGGAGGAGATGGTCGACACCCTGAACGAATACGACCGCAAACTGCTGCGCACGTCCCTGTTTCTCGGCATCGAAATGGACCCTCTGAAAGACGATCCGGGACAGGGCGATTTTCTGATCCGCAACCTGATGGGCGTGGACCGGGAAACGGGTTCGCTGGTCGTGGGCGCGTTACTGCGGGAGGGGCAACTGGTCCAGTTTCATTTGCGCGACAAGGTGATGTCGTCCGAAGATCTAAAAGTGATGCTGTCGCGCTACCAGAGCAAAGACGGATGGCGCGAGGCCAAAGGGGCGTTGTTGTTCTCCTGTCTGGGACGGGGCGAACATCTATACGGGCAACCCAACCATGATTCCGACCTGTTCAAAACCAAGATGGGCGACATCCCGCTGGGCGGGTTTTTCTGTAACGGCGAAATCGGGCCGGTGGGGAAAACCACCTTCCTGCACGGCTACACCAGTTCGTTTGGCATCTTTCGTCCGTCGTAATTCATCGTCAACCTAAACATTTCCACCGGGAGGAGAAAACCAAATGGCCGTCAACGTACAAGTCAGCACCACCCCCAACGAGCACGCACTGAAATTCACCCTGGATAAACCGGCGATCGAGTCCGGCCACAAAACCTATGCCAATACCGAAGCCGCGGAGGAGTCCCCGTTAGCGAAAGCCCTGTTCGCGATTGACGGCGTGGCCAGCGTGTTTCTGATGGCGGACTTCGTCACCGTTACCAAAAAGCCCGAGGCCAGTTGGGATACCCTGCAATCCGGTGTCCTGAGTACGATCCAGAACTCCTATGAATGAGCCATTGATCCACGCCCCCCGGCTGGAGGCCGCGGCTCCCGCTTGTGGGAACCCGCCGGGGGTTTGTGATAGTATCCACCGTTACCTGTTTATGGAGACGCACCTTGGAGCAACTGGTTCAGTGGTTTGAATCTTTCCTCAACGAACTCCCCCCGTTTTTGCAGTTGGTCATCAGCCTGTTGATTGCCATGGGGGGGTTCAAATTGTTGACCCTCGTGGTCGACGCCTACCAGAAACGCAAAACCGGAGACGAATAATCCCTACCCTGTGAAACGATTTGCTTGAGGTCTGGCAAAGAAATTTAAGAAGAACAATGGGGCAGGGGCCCAGCTGACTGGAGGGGGAGGTTGGTGCCTTTGTTCCCTCCAGACAGCCAGGGAAGCTAAGGAGTCATCCCCTTAGCCTTATGCGTTGAAATCGCCTTCGCGCCAGCGGCCGAAAAGAGGGTGGCCGGCCAGAATAAAAAAGGGGGGAGGGGAATCGACTCCCTCCCCCCAACCACAACGGAAGCCCACGATACCTCCGTTGTCGGGATTCTATTCTTCCCTATCAGGCACTTTTTGGCTCTGCAACTCGGCCTGCAACTCGCTAATTTTCTTGAGATCGGGGTGGTCCAGGGCATCGTCTCCGGAGTACACCTGCAAGGGAGCCCAGTGGGAACGCACAGAGCTTTTATTTGGCCCGTGGGAAATAAAAAGCAGGACTTTGACCAGCCCCATAACCAGCAAAAAACTGACGCATATCACTGCGAATACCATTAAACCCATCCACAACACTTCCATTTGGCACCTTTCTTACCCCATACGGGGTATTATTGATTCTATCCAGAATACAGCAAATCACGTTCCTAAACGATTGAAAAATTGAGTACTACATTTAGTGTAAAGGTGTGGGAACCCCTAAATAGTTGAAAGTTATTAACTACAGGTTGTGAGGTGAGGACATTTTAAACAAGATTTGTTTATGGGGGTAAAGGCCGGGAGGAGGCTTTTTGCAATAATTGACAGAAAGTGTCAGTTTGCCAACGAACTTGGGTCCACCCTGCACCAGGGACGGCTCAACAATACTGAAGAGTTAATGGGCTGGATTTCTAAATGACGGGTAAGGGGTTTTGTTTTGAAAGGGGTGGTGCGAAAAAGGGGCGCTAAAAATAAGGCAACCGGAGCATGCGGCCTGCTGAACGCACGCTCCGGTACCCAATCTGGCAAGTCACTTGGAGGAAAACCTGCCAATAGGAAAAACCATTTCCCAAAATGCCCTTGGCAAGACATTTATTTTTTATGTTGAATGAAGTCGCTCGGATCTAACATCATCAGTATAAGATAAGCAAAACACATTCCAAAGCGCATCGGAAGAAATTGATTTCCCAACAAAAATCCGTCGAAGTTTTAACTGCGGAAAAATCAATTGAATATCACTGAGGCAAAACCTGGGTATTTTTTCAGCCCGTTCTCTTGGTAATTTGAGGAGAACAATTTGCCCCACTTTTGATTCAAAATCCGGTTG
>CAYPKH010000385.1:0-2410 GCA_964411245.1 uncultured Nitrospina sp. | reverse complement strand
AATTGGGTCCAGCGTCACGCTGGGCGGAGTACCTCCGCCCGTATTTTTAAAACCCAGATTCTTTCCTTCGGCAAGCTCAGGACAGGCTAGCTTCGCTCCTCAGAATGACCGGCGAGCCGCCGGTGGCAAAATTGGGTCCAGCGTCACGCTGGCCGAGCGTGGCCCGGTTATGCCGGGCGGGCGGTAGCGTCTTTGGCCTTTTCGGCGCGCCGGGTGCGCATGCTTTCGAAGTTCAGCTCTTCCACCAACTGCACGGAGACTTCCTCCATCTCGAACACGAAGCGTTCGATACGCCCCCGGAAATAATGGTACAGCGCCAGCGCCGGGATGCAGACGACGAGTCCCGCGGCGGTGGTGATCAATGCTTCCGAGATGCCGCTGGCGACCAGGCCGGGGTTGCCGGTCCCGCTCTGTGAAATGACGTTAAACGCCTTGATCATGCCGAACACGGTGCCGAGCAGGCCGAGCATGGGGGTGATGTTGGCCAGCGCGCCCAGCACCCGGAGGTTCGAGGTGAGAAGCGATGCCTCGTGCTGGCCCGCGCCTTCGATGGCGTGCTCGATCTCATCGACCTTGCCGCCGAACCGCAACAGTCCCGCCTTCAAAATGCGCGACAGGGAGTTGTCGTAGGCTTTACAGAGTTGCAGGCCGAGATGGATATCCCGCCAGTTCCAATGGGCGCGCACCTTTTCCAGAAAATCGGGGTTGATGATGTTTTTCCGGCGCAGGGTATAGAACCGTTCGATGGCGATGCCGACCATGAGGACGGAGCAGAACAGGATGGGGTACATCATGGGGCCGCCCTTGTCGAGAACCGAAAGGATGGTCCAGCCGGGGACGGTCTTTTCCTGGGCGGCCCAGGCGAATTCGGCCCAGGCGGCCGTCAGGGGCAGGCTCAATAACATTGATTTCAATGAAATTATGGATTTTCTCATGCAGGGGTCCGGCGCTTCTGAAGGGTTCCACCAAGGCGTTTTCGGCCCGAAAAACCTTTAATCTTATATCATGAATCTTCCCCGGCGCACAAGGCGCAAACGGCGGCGCAAACCCTGACTTTTCGCCGCAAACAATGATATGATAGTGTTTCGGTTAATCCGGTTTCCAAGAAAAAATATGACCCCACTTCGCATTCATTTTCAGACCGTTCTCATCCTTTCTCTGTCCGGCCTGTTGTTTCTTAACGGATGCGCCGGGTCGATCCTCAATCCCCGGAAGGATACTCCCGGGGAACTGGTCGAGAAAGCGGTAACCTACATCCGTGTGGAAAATTACATCGACGCCAAAGCCGCCGTGAAGGAGGTGCTGGAGGACTATCCGGACAGCCCGGAGCGGGTCATCGCCAGCCTGCTGAAGGCGGAGATTCATTACAAAGAAGGGGAATACGAACAATCCAAATTTCTGTTCAAGGCTTTTCTGGAGCTGTATCCGGCGCACCGGCTGGCGGACCGGGCGTCGTTCTACCTGGCGATGAGCGATTTCAAGCTGATGGATCTAGAAACCCGCGACCAGACCTCCGCCAAAAATGCGCTGGAGGAATTTGACAGGTTTCTCAAGGAATTCCCCAAGAGCAAGCACCGCTCCCAGGCGCTGATCAAGAGAAGGCAATGCATCGAAAGCCTGGCGCGCAACCAGATGGAGATCGGCAAATTTTATTTCCGTACCAGTTCGTTTCAGTCGGCCATCACCCGGTTCCAGAAATTATTGTCCGCTTATCCGGACCAGCCGTTTCTGGACGAGGTGCTGTTTCTGCTCGGGGAATCGTATTACAACGAGCAGAATTTCGATGCAGCTAAAACCAATTACCACCAGTTGATCCGTAAATTTCCAAGGAGCGAGTTTGTGAAGGAGGCGCGGGCGCGTCTCAGGGAAATCCAGTAACCTGTTGAGAGGGTGAACCCGTTATGGAAACGGCGAAAGCTCCCAAAACCAAAAAGCCCAAGTCCCGCAAAAAAACCGCCGGGGTCGGCCAAAGCGGCGTGGAGGTTTCCGATGCGCTTGGGCATTACATGGGCGAAATCAGCAAACTGAAACCCCTGACGCGGGAGGAAGAGGCGGCCCTCTCCGAAAAAATCCAGGGAGGAGACGTGAAAGCCCTGCACGAGCTGGTTCGGCGCAACCTGAAATACGTCGTGACGGTGGCCAACAAGTACCGCGGTTGCGGGTTGTCCCTGCAGGATTTGATCGAGGAGGGCAATATCGGATTGATTCAGGCGGCCAAGCGTTTCGACGGCGAGCGGCAGGTCAAGTTCATCACCTATGCGGTGTGGTGGATCCGCCAAGCCATCATGCACTCCCTGGCGGAGCAGTCGGGAACCGTCAAACTACCCATCAAACAGGCGGGCACGCTTCATCAAATCGAAAGGACATACAAGTCCCTGACGCATGAGCTTGAGCGCGAACCCACGCCCAC
>CAYPKH010000384.1:0-2414 GCA_964411245.1 uncultured Nitrospina sp. | reverse complement strand
TTGAAAAAGGGCGGCAGGTAACGGCAACTGATATAGCAGTATTTATTGATGGTGGTCCCCAGAACCGAGCCGCCATTTTCCTCGAACCAGGCGGGGTAATCGGTTCCGCCGCCGAAAAACGAAACCCTGAATGGCGTTCTGCTGATAATCATTCCCGCTCCCGCTTTTTCCGCCCCAACACGGTGTTAAACGTTGGCAAACTGATTTTTATTGATGATCTGGCAGCCCTTGATCAGCTCCCTGATGCCCTGGCTGAGCGAGTACTCGGTTTTAAATCCGGTACCCTCGATCTTTTCGTTGCTGACGATGTAATTCCGTTTGTCCTGATCCTCGCCGATCTCCGCTTCGGTCACATAAAAATCCGGGACCTGTTTTTGGATTTCCTGACACAATTCCATTTTGCTCAGGTTGGCGTCGCTGAGGCCGACGTTATAAGGCTCACCCTTCATGGTCTCAAAATTTTTCAGACCATGGCTGAAGGCCCGGACCGCGTCGCGGACGTGCAGGAAATTTCTTTTAAAATGCGCTTCAAACAGAATCAGAAAATGGTCCTTCACGGCCCGGTAGGTGAAATCGTTCACCAGCAGGTCGAGCCGCATCCGCGGGCTCATCCCGAAGACCGTGGCGAACCGGAAGGTCATGCAGTTTTCCGAATCCAGCAGAATCTTTTCGATCTCCACCTTGAGTTTGCCGTACAGGGACACCGGCCGAAGCGGCGTCTCCTCGGTGCAGTGGAGGCCCTCTTCCCCCACGCCGTAGCCGCTGTTGGTGGTGGGGAAAATGACACGCTGATTCTTACTGCGGTGTTCCAGAATCAATTGGACCGCCTCGAGATTGGTCGACCGCGCGGCGATGGGGTCTTTGGCGCACAGCGGCGCTCCCGTGAGGCACGCCAAAGGCAAAATCGCATCCGCCGTCTTCAACTGCTGCTTGATCAGGTCCGCGTCCCGCGCGTCTCCGTTGATGATGGTCAAACGGTTATCGTGGCAATAATCCAAAAGAGAGGTCTGGCGGTACATGAAGCTGTCCACCACGGTGACTTCATGGTTTTCGCGGAGCAGGTGCGGCGTCAACAGGGAGCCGATGTACCCGGCCCCCCCGGTAACCAGAATTTTCATTGCAGACAACCCTTATTGTTAAAATGAGGCGGCATCCACGACTGCCGAGAAATACGCCCTTCTTTCCGGGCACCGTGAATGCGGTTGGTCCCGCTTACGCGCCGGACACCATTTCCCGGATCACTTTCGCGATACGGTGTTTGTCTGGAAAGTAAAACTGATCCAACGTGTACCCGGCCGGAATCGGGGAATCCGGCAGGCCGATGCGGCGCACCGGCCCCCTCAAATCGTGAAATCCTTTTTCGGCGACCCGGCACCCGATTTCCGCGCACACGCCGCCCATCGCCGGACCGGTGTCCACCACCAGCACCTTGCCGGTTTTACTGAGCGATTCAAAAATAATCTCTTCGTCCAAGGGCTTGATAGTCCGCAAATCAATCACATCCGCCGTGATGCCTTCCTGGCCCAGATCGTCAATCGCCTCCAGGGCGAGGCTCAAGGTGTGCGAGGTTCCGACGATGGTCAAATCCTCCCCTCGCCGCCGGTAAATGCCTTTACCCAGCGGGACGTGATAAATACCTTCCGGGACCACGCCCTTAGACTTCATAACCCAGCGGTGCTCAAAAATCAGCACGGGATTGTTGTCCGCGATCGCGGCCAGCATCAACCCCTTGGCATCGTACGGAGTGCTGGGCATGATGATTTTCAGTCCGGGAATTTGCATCAGCAGTCCCTGGATCGCCTGCGAATGCTGAGAGCCGGAGCCCCAGCCTCTCCCGATGGCGGACCAGATGACCCACGGCACGTTGGATTGGCCATTGTCGATGTAATGAAACTTGGGGGCGTGGGACACCAGTTGATTGAACGCCAGTAGAAGAAAGTCGGGGCGGTTGTGGAGATAGACCGGGCGCGTTCCGTTGAGGGCCGCTCCGGTGCAGATCCCCGTCAACCCCTCTTCGGAGAGCGGGGTATCGAACACCCGGTCCTCGCCGAAGGTTGTGTGCAGGCCGGTGGTGACCCCGAACATCCCGCGGGGATCGTTGACGCCCTGCCCCAAAACAAACACTTTGGGGTCCAACTCCAACGCCAGACTCAGGGCCTCATGCAGGGCCCCGACATAATCCAGAACGCGGCCTTCTTCCGTCACTTCCGATTGCGCGGCTTTCGAGGTGATTAACGCGTCAGCCCACGGCATATTATCTATCTCCTGTTAATGAATAAGTCGCTGTACACATGAGCGCTTAAACTCTTCTCTTCCGGGTTGGGACTGTTGATGGCCTGTTCGAACGCCTCCAGACTTTCATCGCTAACACTTTCCGTAATGTAGACTTTCCGCGCCTTGTCAATGATGGCCTG
>CAYPKH010000383.1:0-2418 GCA_964411245.1 uncultured Nitrospina sp. | reverse complement strand
CGATATAATCGGAGGTGTGGATGACGGCCGCTTCGAAGGGATGCCGTTGCGCCGCCTGGGGTTGATGATGAAACGCCACCGCCTCCACCAGGCGGGGCGGCAGTTTCCAAGCCCTCAGCAGTTCCCCGCCGACGTCGGCATGGTCGAATCCCATCAGTTCGCGTTCGGACAGAAAAATGTTTTCCGATTGTTCCTTGCTCCTGAAAAAGGCGTCGCGGGCCAGAGCCGGTTCTTTTTTCAAAATCACCAGCCGGCCGATATCGTGCAGGATGCCGGCCAGATAAAACCGCTCGACGTTTTTCTCGCCCCGGAATTCGGCGATCGACCGCGCCGCCACACCGCAGGCCATGCTGTGCCGCCAGAAATTTTCCATGTTGAACAGGCTGTTGGGGATGCCCCGGAACTTGGAGATCACCAGCGTGGCCAAAGCCAGGTCAGTCAGTTGGTTCATGCCGATGATGGAAATGGCGTGGGAGATGGTTTCGATTTCCGACGGGAACCCGAAAAAGGGGCTGTTGACGATTTTGAGCAGACGCGCGGTGAGGGCGGCATCGCAACGGATGACGTCCCCGATGTCCTGAAATGTCTTATCGGGATCGTTCAGCGCTTCCTGAAGTTCGAAATAGATTTCCGGGAGGGAAAAGATGGTTTCATCTTCACTGATTAAATCCCGTGGACTGCTCAGGCTCATAACGCTTCTCTGCTCGCTTTCACGTCAATGAAACCGCCGGGTGGCAGGGTAAATTTGGATCAGCTGATTCCCAACTCCTTGATCAACCGGGACAGGTAAGACCGCTGGACCTCCAGGATTTTCGCGGCCTGGGTCCGGTTGCCCTTGGTCGATTGGAGGGTGTTGGCAATGAACGATTTTCTGAAGGAATCGCTGGCCTCTTTCAGGGTGGAGCCTACATTGATCTCGATGGGTTGCTGGGTGGACTCAAAGGCAAAGGCCTCGGTAGTCAGCTCTTCGCCTTCCTCCAGAACGATGGCCCGCTCCAGCGCGTTTTCCAACTGGCGGATATTGCCGGGCCAGTTGTATCCTTCCAGGAACGGGATCAGCCCCTTTTGAATTTTTCTGGGTTTCTCGCCTTCCGGAGTGTGCTTGCGTATGAAAAAATTGACCAGATCGGGAATGTCGTCTTTGCGGTCGCGTAATGCAGGCAGATGAATGTTGATGACGTTGATGCGGTAATACAGGTCCTGGCGAAATTTGCCCGCGGCCACCATTTTTTCCAGTTCCTGATTGGTCGCGGAAATGATTCGGACATCCACTTCCGTGGGGGTGGTGCCGCCCAGCCTTAAAAACGATTCCTCCTGGATCACCCGCAGAAGTTTGACCTGCATGTCCAGCGGCATCTCTCCGATCTCGTCGAGAAACAGGGTGCCGCCGTCGGCGGCCTCAAACAGGCCGATCTTCCGGCTGTCCGCTCCCGTAAAGGCTCCCTTTTCGTGGCCGAACAATTCGCGCTCCAGAATCGAGGCGGGCAGGGCGCCGCAACTGATGGGCACAAACGGTTTGGTCTGACGCAGACTGCGGTCGTGGATCAGATGCGCGAATAATTCCTTACCGGTACCGCTTTCTCCGGTGATTAAGATCGACGCCTTGGAATTGGAAACTTTTTCCGATTGGACGATGCATTGCCGGATTCCGCGACTCTCGCCGACGATGGTGTAACGCTGGCGGTATTTCTCCTGGAGCCGGTCGAATTCCTCCCCAAGAATTTCGTTACTGCGGCTGACCTCGAAAAACATGGCCATGATTTTGGAGCATCGTTCCAAAAACGCCATATCCTGATCGGAATAAATGCTGTCATCCTGCTTGTCCAGAAACTGCACCACGCCAATGACCACGCCGCTCAAAATCAGGGGCAGACAGGCGATCGCTTTCACCTCCAACTCGGTCATTTCGCTGACCTTGCTGAACCAGCGTTTGTCGTTTTGCACATCATTGGATACAATAGCCTCCCCGGTTTCGGCTACGATCCCCGCAAGACCGACGCCCTGGGGAATCTCCACCAGCTTCAACTGACCCGTCCCCTTGCCGGACGCTTGGTAAAACTGGAGTTTGTTGGCCCTTTGGTCTAAAAGGAGCAAGGACACATAGCGGGCGCCCACGGTGAATTGGGCGGTTTCCAGCACAATGTTCAACAGCTCGTCCACGTTCTTTAACGTGGTTTTGAACAGCGATGAGATTTTTCTCAAAGTTAGAATGTTGGCGTATTGATTGATTTGCTTCATAATCCCGGGCTGATTAAACGGTGAACCCTATGAAGTCGTAGATAGGGTTTAAAAAAGATACCAATCCGCCCATGACTGCGGTCAATGGAAACCTTCAAAATCATTGATAAAAAGGCGCGTTATACAGATAAGGAGGATACGGTTACGAACAGGCTATTACCGAATTTATAAATTTGTTGC
>CAYPKH010000382.1:0-2425 GCA_964411245.1 uncultured Nitrospina sp. | reverse complement strand
GCGTCATTTCCGGATCCATCGGCCCTTTTGACCCCAGCCGGACCATTTTCTGCTGATAAGTTTTCCCGCCGTCTTGATGGATACGAACTCGGAGCTCACCCATTTTCTGCCCCAGCGGGCCGGCCTGAACGAAAATTTTTCCTTCCCTTTTTACCGGAACCATATCGATCACATCGCTGTCTTTTTCGATGTGGCCGTTGATAACCACGTCCACGCCGGGCACGTCTAGAAACGTCAAACCCTTTTCCCGGGTCATGTGGGTGAGGACCACCACCAGATCCGGCGTCTCACCGTGACGGGCTTTTTCCAGTTGCGCCTGCAATGCCGCCAGGGGATCACTCAGCGATACGTTGGAATCGGACGAGGTATAAAAAAGATCGGGGTCGGCCACTGCCGTGACGAATACCTTTAAGCCGTTGTCCAGAACCTTGGTCCGGGAAGCGGGGAGGGCGAGTCCTTCCAGTTGCAGGTTGGCCGCCACCCACGGGATGTTTTGGATTCCGCTGAGAAACTCGTTGCCGTACAGCAGATCCTTGTCGCCCAGGGTCACGGCGTCGTAGCGCATTTTCGCCAGGGCCTGCATCAGGGTGCGCGCCTTGAGTTTGCCCTGCCGGGTTGATCCCTTGAAGTTGTCTCCGAGATCGACAAGCAGTGTGTTGGGCTCCTGCGGGATCACCTGATTCAGGTAACCCATCCGGCGTTCGATGCCTCCCTGGTCTTCCTCCTGGTCGCACCCGCAGGGTTTGAGCTCGCCGAAGACGTTGCCCGAATAGACGATCAAAAGTTCCCCGGACCGGGGTTCGGCGGACTCGGGAAGGGCGGTACAGCCTATCAGAAGAGCGGCCATCAGGCCGGCGGCGGTTCGGAAGGCGTTCCTGGTTTTGTTGAGCGGGCGCAAGGGGGCGCTCCTTTCGCGTTTAGGAGTAAAACCCTGAGTTAATGATTTTACAACAGGCTCCAGCCGTTGGGAAATGAAAGAGATCCCGGAAAACGGCGGTTTTTTACCGTGGTCGGTTTCTTTTACAGGGGAAAGAAGTTAGTATGGATAAAAAGCACAACCCTCTTTCCCAGCCGTATTTCCCTGACGAGGACCATGACCGCCCGCAAATCCGAAATTCACATGCACTCCATCTTTTCCGACGGCGAATTTGCGCCGGCGGAATTGATCGGCATCGGCAAGCAAAACGGCGTGGGCATCATGGCGCTCACCGATCACGATACCTTTGCGGGCCTCCCGGAGTTCATGGACGCCGCGAAGGATTCCAGCATTTTCGCGTTTCCCGGCATCGAAATCACCGTGCAGTACCGCAATTTCAACCTGCACCTGTTATCCTACTTCAAATCGCTGGAGTCCGTTCTGCCGGCCTTGTGGAACCGTGTCGAAAAAATGAAACAGGCGCGGGAAGAACGCATGCACGAACTGATCGCGAAGATCAATGAAGTGATCCCCGAGCGGTTCCGGGGGGCCGTCACCTTCGACAACGTGAAGAAGGCGTCGGAAGGGGTGCTGGCGCGGCCGCATCTGGCGCGCGAGATGGTCCGGCTGGGAATCGTCAAAACCACCAACGTGGCGTTCGACAAATACCTGGTCAAATACAACATTGAAAAGGGAAACCTGCAGATCGAAGAAGCGCTGAGCATGGTGCGCGAAAGCCATGGCGTGCCGGTCCTCGCGCATCCCGGCGAGCGGACCTACTCGCTGTACAATCCGGAAAAGGGCAGAAAACAGGAAGACGTGCCGGAGAAGGTGGAGGATTTAAAGGCCAAAGGTCTGCTCGGTCTGGAATGCATCTATCCCCGCCACGAAAAAACCGGCAAGGTGCAATACTTCCTCGACCTCGCCGACGAGTACGGCATGATCCCCACCGGCAGCCGGGATTTCCACGGCTTCACCACCTACCAGACGACGGATATGCTGGGCACCACCAAAATGGACGACTCGTTCCTCCCGCGCTTTCAGGAAGTCTGGGGCTAACCCCTCCTCCCCGGCTCTTCCCCAGAGGGGGAACTGGCTGACGGGTAACGTCGGGCGACAACCGTGGAGCGCAATTCATGGTTCATTGAGTTTGCTCCGGGCCTTGCCCGGCCGGACCTTTTGTCAGAATAAAGATTTTTGCGAATCCCGGGTGGGCTGTGTTTTGCCGAAATGCTCGAACGCTGCGGGCGTGGCGACGCGTCCGCGCGGGGTGCGGTGCAGAAACCCCTGTTGCAGGAGATACGGTTCGTACACGTCTTCAATGGTTTCGCGTTCCTCCTGGATGGAGGCGGCGAGGCTTTCCACCCCCACCGGGCCGCCGTTAAACCGGTCGATCAACGTGAGCAGCAGTTTGTGATCCATCTTGTCCAGCCCGGCGTGATCCACCTCCATCAGCGCCAGCGCCCTGTCGGCGGTCTCCGGGTCGATAACCCCGTTGCCCTTGACTTG
>CAYPKH010000381.1:0-2433 GCA_964411245.1 uncultured Nitrospina sp. | reverse complement strand
TAACCTCGGTTCCCTTTATTATAAAGAAGGCCGGGCCAGTAAAGCCAAAAAGCTGTTCAAGAAGGCCTGCGACCTGGGCAATCAAGCCGGCTGTGATAACGTCAAATGGCTTTCGAAATAACGATTAAGTATCAAGAACCTGGAAATGGCAAGTCCTAAAAAAAAGCTCAAAAACTGGGAAGAGCTGATCAACGACGGCGAAAACTACGGGGACGAGGGCAAGGATTTCAGCCCGTTTGAAAAAGCCGTTTTTGAGTGCATCAAAGAAAAGAAAGTCCTGAAAATTCAGGACAGTTTTGTGTTCGTGAAAACCGGACACGACGCAGCAAATCCGGACCACCCGGTTCAGCTGGCCCAAATGCTGGCCATCTTCGAACCGCTGAACGTCGTCACCAGCCTGATCATCACCCATAACCGGTTCAACGCCGAGGCGTTGAAGATTCTGGTCGAATCCCCCTTCCTCAACAACATCGATTACCTGCACCTCGGATCCAACGAACTGGGGGATGAAGGGGCGAAAATCGTGGCGGAAGTGCCGCTGTTCGCCAAAGTCCATACCTTGAACCTGGAGTGCAACGGCATCGGCGCAGAGGGAGCGAAAGCGTTGGCGGTTTCCAAAACGCTGACCGAAGTCACCTCATTGAGTATGGTCGACAACCGGGTGGGGGATGAAGGGGCACTGGCCATCGCGCAATCGGACAACCTTAAGAACCTCACCTACCTGCACCTCGGCGGCAACCGCATCAAATCCGAAGAAGCCAAACAGGCCCTGCGCGAATCGCCCAAACTCACCCAGCTCAAAACGCTGAAAGTATTCTGATCGAAATCCGGTGCGGGAAGGGTTACTCCTCGTAATCGGGGCGGAGCAGTTCGGGACGGGAGTAGTTGACGAAGGCCGGATTGGTCTCGACGCCGTCTTTAAGAACGAGCGTTTTCAGGCGGGTCAGGGTTTGGGTGTTGTACAGGGCATCGCCTCCGGCTTCCCCAAAATAATTTCTCCCGATATACAGTTTTTCCAGATGGGTCAACCGGGTGGACTCGCCGAGGGCCTTGGCACCTTCGTCGCCGATATTATTGTTGTCCAGCCACAACACCTGTAACGGCGGCAGGGATTCGGCCTGAGCCAGCGCTACCGCGCCTGCGTCTCCCAGTTTGTTGGACGTCAGGTTCAACTCCTGCAATTTGGCAAGCGCCCCGCCGCTGAACATTTCTTTAATGCCCTCTTCGCCAATGTAATTGCGTTCCAGGTCGAGGGTCTTCAGGTTTTTCATCATGGCACTCTGCCCCAGGGCTTTCGCGGTGTCGTTGCCGGTTTGGTTCCAGCTGAGGCTGAGCGACTCGAGGCCACTCAGGTTGGGGGAGTTGACCAGTTCCACCGCGGCTTCGTCAACCAGTTTGTTGTCTTCCAGGGACAGCGATTTTAAATTTTTGATTTTTACGGCATCGGACTGCGCCACCTCCTTGACCCCGGGGGTGGTGAGGAAGTTAATCGACAGGTTGAGTTCCTCCAATTGCTCCAAGTTGTCGGCTTCGAACAGGGCCTTCAGACCGGGATCGCCGATCTGGTTATCGGACACGTCCAGCAAACGGACCGAACGCACCTGTTCGGATCGGGCAAGGATGGTCATCTCGTCGGTCGAAAAATAGCGGCCTTTGAAATCCAACCGGTGCGGGTCCTGCTCCAGTTGTTTTTTGATTTCCTCTTCCAGCCGGGCCGACTTCTCCTCGAACGTCGGCTCGTTGGATACATACTCAGTGTTGCCATCCCGGGATATGGCCATCGGGAACTCCTTCACTCAAAACACGTTGGGTTCAATAGGGACGGACCATTGTAACAACTGAGGTTTCCCTTGCACAAATCATTTCTTTCCCGGCGGGACGGATGAGGCCCTAAGACCCTCGGCGGGGGCCCATTGGGCCCAAAAAACAATATCCAACCTATTGATTTTGATGGGTTTTTTGATTCCAACCCCGCCCGCCTCCGAGGCTCCGGGGACCGTGAAACGGGGTGAACATTAAAAAAAATTAATGATGGGTTAACCCGGTTTTAATTTTGACTTCCTATACTTATGAGCAGATATCAGGAAAATCGGACGGGTGCGCAGAGCGTATCGGCTCACATTTTGGGGGAAAACACCATGCGCATTTTTAAAACTCTGGATATTCGGGGACTCTCCTTCTTCAGCGCTTCCGACAAAATGGCGAAGGCGTTCAAGGGCGTCACCCGCAACGGAATTCTGGAAATCATCCTGGATAAAAAGAAAAACGTAACCGAGGCCTTCCAACAGTGGGCGGAAGCACGGGGATACTCGGTATTCAACCGGGATGAAGACCCCCAACTGGTACGCCTGTTTATCAAGAAGGAAAACGGATAATCTTTAAATAAAGTTTTCGCCGCTTGGAAAGTATTCAGGCCGGCTTCCCCAACGATGA
>CAYPKH010000380.1:0-2443 GCA_964411245.1 uncultured Nitrospina sp. | reverse complement strand
GCCCTGGTCAAGTTCAAGAAACTCGCCGGCGGCGGTTACTTCAAGATCATCAACCAGTCGGTGCCCCTGGCGCTGAAGAAACAGGGATACCCGGAAGCCGAGATCACCGATATCGTGAATTACTGCGTGGGTACGGGCAGTCTGAAATCCGCACCCGTCATCAACCGCGAATCGTTGAAGTCCAAGGGCTTTGCCGACGAGATTCTGGATCAGGTGGAGCAGGAATTGCCGAAGGTGTTCGATATCACCTTCGCCTTCAACAAGCACGTTCTGGGCGAATCGTTCTGCCGGGAATTGCTCGGCATTAAAGATGAGATGTTGAACGATTTCGCATTCAACCTGCTCAAGCATCTGGGATTCAGCGACGAGGATATTCGCCGGGCCAACGACGCCATCTGCGGCACCATGACCATCGAAGGCGCGCCACACCTCAAAGAGGAACATTACGCGGTGTTCGACTGCGCCAACAAGTGCGGCAAGTACGGCAAACGGTTCATCCGCCACGAAGCGCACATTCATAAAATGGCCGCCGCCCAGCCGTTCATTTCCGGCGCCATTTCCAAGACCATCAACATGCCCAACAGCTCGACCGTCAAGGAGGTGGAAACCGCCCACATGCAGTCGTGGCAACTGATGCTCAAGGGCACGGCGGTGTACCGCGACGGATCGAAGCTCAGCCAGCCGCTCAACAGCGTCGCGGCGGACGACTTCAAACTGTCCGCGCTGGAAGACGAGGAGGAACGCACGCCTCTCAAGGTGGCGGAGGAAATGGTGCAGACCGTCATGAAACGCCATACCCTGCCGCATCGCCGGAATGGATACACCCAAAAAGCCGTGGTCGGCGGACACAAGGTGTATCTGCGCACCGGTGAATACCAAGACAAAACGCTGGGCGAGATTTTCATCGACATGCACAAGGAAGGCGCGGCCTACCGCAGTCTGATGAACTGCTTCGCCATCTCCATCTCCCTCGGCCTGCAACACGGCGTCCCCCTCGAGGAATTTGTCGACGCGTTTGTCTTTACCCGGTTCGAGCCGAACGGCATCGTCACCGGCAATGACCGAATCTCCATGGCGACCTCGACCATTGATTATATTTTCCGGGAGCTTGCCATCAATTACCTGGGCCGGAACGATCTGGCCCAGGTAACTCCTGAAGACCTGCGCTCCGACGCGCTTCAGAAAAATGAAGAAGTATCGCCGGAGGATAAAAAAGACGGCGCGGGCGAAATCACCGACCTGGATCTGGGAGTCGAGAAAGGTCCTTCGTCGACCGGTGTTCAAACCAAACCGACGAAAACCGAGGCCCCGCCGGTGGCCGGCAACGGCGGTTCCAACGGCCGCTCCAACGGGGGCGGTGCGACGGTCCAAGCCCTGGGGACGCTGGTGCTCAACAGCCGTGGGTTGAATAACGGGTCCGCTCTAGCCAAATTGAAAGGATACGAAGGCGATCCATGCGGTGAATGCGGGCAACTCACCCTCGTTCGCAACGGCACGTGCCTGAAATGTTTATCCTGCGGTGCCACTTCCGGGTGTTCATAAAACCACCCACCGAAACGCCCGGAGCACCGTAGCTTAAGGGCCAGATCCTTATTTACCCTGCCAAAGTAAGGATCTGGCCTTTTCTTATGGAATCGGAATCCGCTTCAATCCTGAAGCGGATTTTTTATTGGATATCGGTTTCGAGATTGGCCGATTTGGCGCACCGGAAACCGAACGTCGGATTTTTCATTTGCGGGTCCACCAGGTTGCGGTAGGAAATCGTGGCCATGTGGTCGGGACTCCGCCAGCTTCCGCCTTTCACCAGGTGGCGCGAATCGCCGGTGAGCCCCCCGGTCAATTCGGTCAGCGGCGAAAGCACCACCTGCGTGCTCACCCACTCCCACACATTGCCGATCATATCCAGCGCTCCGAAGGGACTCGCCCCCAGGGGAAGGGAGCCGGGCGGCGCGACGTCCACAAACCCGTCGCGGTCTCCCTGGATATTCCCGTAACCTTCCCGCGGTTGATCGCCCCAGGGAAACCGATGACCGGAGTTGCCCCGCGCGGCGGTTTCCCATTCGTTTTCCGTCGGCAGGCGTTTGCCCGCCCACTGGCAATAGCGTTGCGCCTCGAACCAGTTCACCGCCATGACCGGACACTGCGGGCAGGCTTCGCCGCCGGTGTAACGCGTTTCGTCGTATTCCGGATGGAACTGCCGGTATTGCGCCACCGTAATCTCCGCCCGGTCGATAAAAAACTGGTTGATGTGTTTGCGTTCCATCCGGGTGTTCTCTCCCACGACAAAAGGCGACACCGGTTGCGAGGGGACCCAGTAAGAACCCGCGGGCACCCGCACCATGACCGACTGGTCCTTGTGATGAATCACCGAGGGCAGTTGAAAGGTTCGCGGAGTTATAAGAACAGGTGCGCGTTTAACGGTGGGGCGGCTGTACTGAACGGG
>CAYPKH010000379.1:0-2452 GCA_964411245.1 uncultured Nitrospina sp. | reverse complement strand
GATTTTGAGCTGACAGCCTAGGCGCATGCCGTTTTCGAGGTCTTCTTCGTAGAGGTATTCTTTTTCTTCTTCGGTGAATTTGTTGAGGTTTTCCCGGCCTTTCAACACCGTCAATTCGCACACCCCGCAGCTGCCCTCCGTGCAACCGAATGACAGCTCCGTCTCCACGTCTTCGCAGATATCGATCAACGCCATGCCGTCTTCGAATTCGTGGGTGAAGTTGTCGGGTTGAAAAGTGACCTTGGCCATGAGAATTTCCCAAAGATGATATCGCTGGAGTGACTGTGTTTATAGATGCGAATGGCCCGCCCGAGGATTTAAGAAAAACGGGGATTCCATTAAGGCAAAATTCATTATAAAATTAAGGTTATAGGCCCTGCTCCTTAAGGGATTCTATAAGCTTGATCTGCTCCGGTGTCAGGGTTTTAGGGAGGTTCACGATGATTTTCACAATGTGATCGCCCCGCTTGCCCCTCCGGTTGTGAATTCCGAGGCCGCGCAGACGCAGTTTGGTGAGCGGTTGGGTGCCGGCAGGAACCTTGACCTGTTTTTCACCGTCCAGTGTCGGCACCTGAATGGTGGTCCCGAGCAGGGCGTCGGTCAGGTTCACCGGGTGCTCGATCACCACATCATTGCCCTCCCTTTTAAATACCGGATGGGGAAGGACACGCACCTTGAAATACAAATTTCCCGGCGGCCCGCCGTGGGTTCCCGGGTAGCCTTTGCCGGCGAGGCGCAGTTTCTTGCCTTCGCTGATGCCCCGCGGAACCTTGACGTTGGTGTCTTCGGTTCGGCCGCCGCGATCGATCGTAAACATTTTTTCGGTTCCCTGCGCGGCTTCTTCAAAAGAGATGGTCAGATCGCTCACCATATCCCGGCCTTTGCGGGGGCGGGGACCCCGCGCCCGGCCGCCGAATATGTCGTCAAAACCGGAGGGGCCGCGCTCGCCGCCGAAACCGAAGCTGCGAAGTATTTCGTTAACGTCGAACCCGCTGAAAATATCTTCCTGGGAATACCGTTTGCGGAACCCTTCCGCGCCGAACCTGTCGTACTGTTTTTTTTTGTCCTTATCCTTGAGGACGGCGTAAGCTTCGTTGACCTCCTTGAATTTTTCCTCGGCCTTGGGATCGTTTTCGTTGTGGTCGGGATGGTATTCCAGGGCCTTTTTCTTGAAGGCTTTTTTAATTTCATCCTCAGACGCGGTTTTCCGCACCTCTAAAATGTCGTAGTAACTTTTCATCTTCTAAATAATTGATATGTTTAACGTTTTAATCTATGATGGAACCCCTTTTATTATATTATTTTTATGGCCGTGACAATTAAAAAATTTTTGATCGTCGCTTTCCTGGTGGTTCTGGGGTGTGCCCATATGCCGGAAGAGCCTCCTGAACAGCCGTCTGAAGTAACGAAGGCGCAGAAATTCCGGAATATTCATCCGGAAGAGCGCCATATCTGGATGCCTCCCGGTGAGGAAGAACTGGAGAAACGGCGCCGGAACCAAAAATGGTTGGACGAGGTGGCGGCCGATCTGGAACGTCTGTTTATGGGCTATGCCGACCTCCTGGGCGATGAGATCATCCTTGAAAATCTGTTGCCCGCAACGGAGCCTCAACTTCAGCAACTGGAAGCCAGGCTGGATGAAAGTCAGGCTCGGCAGGAGCAGAGAGTCAAGGAAATGAAACAGGCGGTCCAGGAGATGGAAGGCGCCATCGGTAAAATGGATTCCGATCTGGCCAAGCTTCAGAAACAGCAGGCCGCCCGCAAGGCCACCCGGGATGATTACCGGCTGGCCATTCTGTTGTTCCGCAACGGTCAATACCGGAAGAGCATTGCCGCATTCAAAAGGATTCTGGGCAAGAAACATGCGCCTTCGTTAAGGGACAATATCCTGTTCGGTCTCGCCTCCAATTTTTACAAGCTGAAACAATACGATCGGGCCCTTGGGTATTTGAACACTCTTATTCGCAATCATCCCAAAGGCGACAAGTGGCTGGTGTCGCATGCCATGTCCGGGTTGATTTATAATTTTCAGGGACAATACAAAAAGGCCGTGTCGATTCTCGAAATCGCACTCCGATACAGGCCGAACCCGGATCTCCTCAAAATCATCAACCGTTTGTTGAGCCTGGCGAAGGGAGGGGCGGTGGATGCCAGCAGTTGACGAGCCGGCTCCCAATCTGCAGGTGGCGGAATGGGTGCAGGGTCCGCCTTCCAACGTCGATCAGGAACGCGGCCGGGTGATTCTCATCGAAGTGTTTCAGGTGAATTGTCCCGGGTGTTTTATCGGCGGCCTGCCGGAAGCGATTCAGACTTATATGACCTTCAAGGAAAAACCGCTGACAGTGTGGGGGCTGGCTACCGCTTTCGAGGATCATCGTTGGAACAATCTGGAAAATTTGAAAAGGCTCATCGATACCGGGGAAGTGGTGGGCGAAACTATGGCCCGTCTGTC
>CAYPKH010000378.1:0-2456 GCA_964411245.1 uncultured Nitrospina sp. | reverse complement strand
GGATAGAGAATTCGGTATCGTAGCGCCGCGCCCGGGAAATCTCGCCGCTCAGGGGCTCTTCAAAATAACCGCGATTGTAGAGGCCGGTCAGAGAATCGCATTTGGAAAAATGGTCGGCCTCCTCAAACACCTTGAGCTCGACCACCTTGGGATAATGGAAAGATTTTTTGATGGTCAGAAAATAATCGCAGATCGCGGTGAGCAGATTCACCTGCCGCTTGAAGGATTCGCTCATCTCCTGGCGATGTTTCAAAATGCCTTCCCAGATACCCTTAGCCTCATCCCGGCTGAAATCCAGCTGGGTGAAGACATTGAGGAGCACGGGGAAAATAAGGTCGCCTTCCACTTGGGCGATCCGTTCCAACTCCTCCAAAAATTTCTCCTCATCCTGTCCATAATCCTTCATAAACTCGATGATGGATTCCCGAAGGGGCTCCTTAGTAACTTGATTGGCAATGGCCTTTTTTATCATGGGATCTAAAAGGGAACTTCACTTGGTGAAATGTGGAAAAACCCTAAAAATAAGTTGATCGATTAGGCGTTGAACACCACACACCCTCCCAATCTGCCGGAGCCCCCAGGGCTTCCGGAACCCTGCAATCTACCCTGCTTAGACACTATCAGTAGAATCGATTTGAAGTATATGAACTATGCCCCTAATAATATATACCCCAAATGGGGCATATATCACACCAATTCCAGGGTCTTCACTTGTGATAAATTTTCGGAATACCTTAATATATCCTCCCCCGCAGCACTCAATTTGTTGCCGATGACATTTAAAAAGATCAATTGATTCAAGCACTTTGAGTCGGCCAGATAACGCGCGCCTTCATCCCCGATCACGTTCAAACCCAGAACCAGCACCTTCAGGCTCGACAGGGCTTCGGATTCCGCGATGGCTTTCGCCCCCTGAGCGTGGATCCAGTTGTCCTGCTCCAGATGCAATTCCTCAATTTGCGTCAAGGTTTTGCTGTGAGCGAGCGCGACCACCCCTTCGTCGGCCACATTATTGTTATTCAGGCCCAAATATTTGAGACGGGTCAAATGCGGGCTGTCGGCCAAGGCCCGGGCGCCCTCTGCGTTCAACTGATTTTCACCGAGATCGAGCCGCTCCAGGTGTTTGGAATTTGCCGATTGTGCCAGCGCGGCGGTTCCCTCCGCCCGGAGATCGTTGTTGTTTAGGTCCAGCGTTTTAAGCCGGGTCAGGGTTTTTGATTGCGCGAGGGAAATGGCGCTGTCCGCGGTCAGGCCGTTGCATTTCAAATGCAATGCTTCCAGCTGGGAGCCCAGGATGGATTCCGCCAGCGCGTACACCCCATCGTCCCCGACATGGTTGTTGTCGAGGATGAGGATTTTCAAATGAGGAAAAACCTCGGAGCGGGCGAGGTATTCGAGGCCCTGATCGGTGAGGTGGTTGTCGGACAGGTTGAGGATTTCCAGCCGCTCCATCGGAGCGCCTTCGGCGATTTTCTGCAGGCCCGAATCGCCGATACCGGTATCGGTCAGGTTCAGCGATTTCAGGCGCGATCCCAGCCCGGACCCGGCCACCGCCTGTATTCCCAGTGCTTCCACCCGGTTGTAGGACAGGTCCAGATGCTCAAGCTGATTCATCGTCTGGCTGAGCGCCAGCGCCTTGGCGCCCACCGGGCCGATTTCGTTACTGGCGGCGTTCAGGGTTTTTAATTGGGAAAAGGTTTTCACTTTAGAAATGAAGAACAACCCGTCGTCGTCGACATTATTGTTGTCGATCACCAATTCTTCCAGGCCGGTCAAATGGGGGGAGACGCACAAATGCTGGAGGCCGGCGGTGGTGAGGCTGGTTTCCCGGAGATTCAGAACCTTGAGGGACGCCAGCGGGGCGAGGTCCGCCAGCAGTTTGCAGTCGTCTTCCGACAACTCATGGCGGATGAGGTCCAGCGCCTCGGAATTTTTTTCCATCTTGTGCTGAACCGAGCCCAACAGGTCTTCCGCCTCCGTGTATTTTTCGAAATACCGGAGAAAATCCAGACTGTCGTTGATGTCCTTCGCTTCGGCCACGGCCTCACCAGAGCAGGATAGGGATGAGGCGCATTATAGCACTCTCCGGACGGAAGAACCTGCGGAAAAAAGGCCAAATAGGTTCTTTTTGGGGGAGTTAACCGGGTCAGTTCAAGTGGACGGAGACGACTTTGGAGACGCCGCATTCTTCCATGGTGATGCCGTACAGGGTGTCGGCGAAGGTCATGCTTTTCTGGTTGTGGGTGATGATGATGAACTGGGTTTTGTCGGACATCTCTTTCAGCATTTCCTGAAAGCGGACGACGTTGGCCTCGTCCAGCGGCGCGTCGACCTCGTCCAGCAGGCAGAATGGGCTGGGCCGGACCTTCAGGATGGCGAACATGAGCGCGATGGCGGTCATGGTTTTTTCGCCGCCGGAGAGCAGGGTGATGTTGTGCATGGTTTTGCCCAGCGGG
>CAYPKH010000377.1:0-2459 GCA_964411245.1 uncultured Nitrospina sp. | reverse complement strand
CTGGCGGACACTTCGTTGAACTGGTCGATCATCCGCTTGATTTCCGCGAAGGCTTCCTCCACCGATTCCCGTACGGTTTTGCCGGAATCGAGTTGCGGCTCCTGCGGCATGAATCCGATTTTAGTGCCTGGGAGCGGTTCGGCGCGGCCGTCGTGTTCCTTGTCCTCTCCCGCCATGATGCGGAGCAGGGTGGATTTGCCGGTGCCGTTTTCGCCGACGAAGCCGATTTTGGCGCCGTGGTAAAAGAACAGGTTGATGTCTTCAAAAACTTTTTTGGACCCGTAGGTCTTGCTGAGCCCGCTGATTGAAAAAATATATTCTCCGGCCATGTGGTTGTGCGTTTTTCTTTAGGGGTTAAGAAGGCTCGGTCTTTTGTAGAATTACGAAATCCTTACCGTTGTTGAGGATGATATCAAAATCGTGGTGCTGTGCAATCCATTCGAAGGTTTTCGGGCCGTAAAAGCTGATATGGGTGGGATCGCGCTTGTAATACCAGTCGAGAAATCCCATAAGGTCCGGGTGTCCGTTCTTTGCCGGGTAGAATTGCGTCATCACCGCACAGTAGCCGCGTGGGGCCAGCAGGCGGACGATTTTATTTAATTCTTCGCCGGGCAGCTTGAGATGTTCGAAGGTTTCCGTGGAAAGGATCAAGTCGTACCCCGGGCCCTCTTTGAGTTCGGGAAAAAAATAAGGGTCGTACCCTTCTGCCTCAAATCCGGCCCGCTCCAGCAGGGTTTTCAGCACGGGTTCGTATCCACACCCGTAGTCGAGCACGGTTTGGACGTCCGGGCAGTGGTCCTGGATGATGTCTATTTTCTCCTGGAACATATTGACGTAACCTTCGTTCTCGAGGCTGTTTTCGTGTTTGAGGTAGCGTTCGATCTCCTTTTCCGGCGTGACAAAAAAGCGGGAAGGCACAAAAATGAGCTGGCACAGCGGACACAGGTGGTACTCGCGCCGGTCGGCTTTGATTAAAAATTCCGTGGGGGAATGGCAGAGCGGACAGTTCATGGATTGAATTGTGCCATACTTGAAGGCCGGTTGCCCATGGTTTTGCAGATTCCCGCGTAAAATTTCCCTTTTTTTTAAGGGCGGGTTTGTGATAATTTGATCCAATCACGAACTTTTTTTGGAGGCGTTTGAATGGGGAAATATATTAGCGGAAACGGAATTCGTCCGGGATATGTCATTGTCTATAATAAGGAACTGTACCGGGTGATGACCTCCGAGCACCGCACCCCCGGCAACAAGCGGGCCTTCTGCCAGGCCAAACTGCGGAGCCTGAAAAACGGGACGCAGACCGAAGTCAAGTTCCGCGCCGACGAAGATATCGAGCGGGCCATCCTCGAGCAGGCTGAAATGGAATACCTGTATTCCGACGCTTCCGGTTACTGCTTCATGAACAGCGAGACCTACGAGCAGATGTTCATCGATGACGAGATCATCGGTGATGCCAAACAGTTTCTCCTGCCCAACACCAAGGTGAAGATCGAGTTTCACGAAGGCAAGCCCATCGGCCTCGCACTTCCGGAAACGGTGGATTTGGTCGTCGAGGACACCGAGCCCCAGATGAAGGGCGCCACCGCCTCGGGAAGCGGCAAGCCCGCCACCCTGGAAACCGGGCTGGTGGTCACCGTGCCCCAGTTTGTGGACGTCGGGGAGAAGGTGCGGGTATCGACTTCGTCGGGAGAATATCTCGAGCGGGTCAAAAACTAATCGCCGGACCACACGGAATACGGGAATTGTATCCATCCACTGGTTTGAAAACGTCATTTCCTCTTTTTAATTCGGTTGAAAACACGAATTGTAATATCAACCTGCCTTTATTGAATTGACAGAAAATAACAGTTAAAATAAGATGTTTAGAATTGTCCTCAATACTTAATTTTCCTGCCCATTATTTTCTTTAGGAACATCTTTCATGCTGGAAGCCGCAAACTCAGTCGATCCATTAAGCCTTTTTGAAATGGTTGCCCGTTCCACCCCGGTGGCCAAAGGGGTTCTGTTGCTGCTCCTTGTTTTTTCCGTGGTGTCTTGGGCCATTATAGTGACCAAGTTTTTCATCTTCCGGCGGGCGCGCAAGGAAGACCAGATGTTTTTGCAAATTTTTTCCAAAAGCGACAGCCTGACGAATATTTACAATTTCTGCAAGGAACTGAAATTCAGCCCGATCGCCCGCGTGTTTTTGACGGGGTATCATGAGTTGTATGTGTACAAGGAAATAGGCAGCTCGCGTTCGAAGAGCCTCCAGGGACGGCCGTTGAATTTGAATCCCAAGGATATCAAGGGCGTTTCCCTGGCGTTGACCAAGTCCATCAATCACGAGGTTGAAAAGCTGGGGCACCGGCTGGATTTTCTGGCGACGACCGGCAGTACCACGCCCTTTATCGGACTGTTCGGCACGGTTTGGGGCATCATGCATGCGTTCCGCCTGATTGGCGTCAAGGGTTCCGCCAGTA
>CAYPKH010000376.1:1272-2459 GCA_964411245.1 uncultured Nitrospina sp. | reverse complement strand
GGATACATCCTGACCAACGAACACGTAGTGGCGAAAGCGGTGCGCGTGAAGGTCACCCTGATCGACAACCGGGAGTTCGAAGGGCGAATGGTCGGCGCCGATATCCAGTCCGACCTCGCGGTCATCAAGATCGATCCCGACCGCCCTCTGCCCTACGTGAAAATGGGGCGCTCCGACGATCTGATGATCGGCGAAACCATCGTCGCCATCGGCAACCCCTTCGGTCTCAAGCACACGGTGACCACCGGCATCATCAGCGCGCTCGACCGCACCATCCGCGCCGGCAAGAAACAGGTGTACAACGATTTCATCCAGGTGGACGCCTCGATCAATCCCGGCAACAGCGGCGGCCCTCTGCTCAATATCGACGGGGACCTGATCGGCATCAACACCGCTATCTTCAAGGACGCACAGGGCATCGGGTTCGCCATCCCCATCGACAAGGCCCGGCGCATCGTCGACGATCTGCTTCAGTACGGCAAGGTGCGGCGCGGCTGGCTCGGTGTTTCGGTGCAGGACTTGACTCCCAAGGTGGCGCGCCATTTCGGCCTGGACCACGTCTACGGCGTGCTGGTGACCAACGTGTTCCGGAAGAGTCCCGCCCGGCGTGCCGGCATCCGGCCCGGTGACGTGTTGCTGAGCATCGACGGTCATGAACTGGAAGACAAGCCGGATTACTTCCGCAAGGTCGCTTCGTATACCGTGGGTGACCATTTCCAGCTGGACTATCTGCGCGACGGGCACAGCCACCGCGTCGATATCCACATCTCTCCCATTTCTCCTACCGCCGCCAGGGAGATGGCGAAGCAGTGGCTCGGTGTGTCGGTCGAAGACATTGACTGGAAACACGCCAAACGGTACAAGATCAAGGCGCGCCACGGCGTGGTGGTGACCCGGGTCAACCCGTCCGGACCCAGCGGGCAGGTCGGCATCCGGCCCGGCGACATCATCCGCCAGATAAACGAAAACCGGATACGCAACCAGAAGGAATTCAACACCGCCATCCTCGAAGCGGGCAAGCTGAGCTCGGTTCTGCTCCTCGTTCAGCGCGGCAAGAACTCGTATTATGTTACATTAGAACCGTAAAAAATACGGCCCCTGCCATTTCTCCTCGTTACCGGGTGACCATGTCCGACAGCGACCGACAGACCATCGAACAACTCCGCAAAGACATTCAACGGCACGAT
>CAYPKH010000376.1:0-1172 GCA_964411245.1 uncultured Nitrospina sp. | reverse complement strand
AAAACCATCCGTTCCATCCCGCTCACCCTCCCGATGCAGAAAGCCGGTTACAAATCGATGGAAGTGCGCGGCGAGGTGTACATGAACCGCAAGGGGTTCGATGCGCTCAACCGCCAGCGGGAGAAAGCGGGCGAAGCGCCGTTCGCCAATCCCAGAAACGCCGCCGCCGGGTCCCTGCGCCTTTTGGATTCGCGCATCACCGCCAGCCGGCCGCTCAACATCTGGGTCTATGCGCTCGGTCATTTTGAGGGTCCGGCATTCAATACCCATTTTGAAATGCTGAAAAATATGGGAAAGCTCGGATTCCGCACCAATCCGAACACGCACCTCTGTCAATCGTTCGACGACATTCTCAAGATGATCGACGAGTGGCAAGGCAAGCGGTCTTCGCTCGACTACGACGCCGACGGATTGGTGGTCAAGGTGAACGCCCTGGCCATGCAGAACAAACTGGGAAGCACGAACAAGCATCCGCGCTGGGCGGCGGCGTTCAAATACGAAGCGGAGGAGGCCGAGACGGTGGTCGAAGACATCCGCGTGCAGGTCGGGCGCACCGGGTCGATCACCCCCGTCGCCGCGTTGACGCCGGTGTTGGTCTCCGGCTCCACCGTCAGCCGCGCGACCCTGCACAACGAAGACGAGATCACACGGCTCGACGTGCGCGTCGGCGATAAAGTGGTCATCATCAAGGCCGGAGAGATCATCCCGAAAGTGGTGCGCGTGCTGGATAAAGAAAGAAAGGGCCGCGGGCCGAAATTCAAGATGCCCAAAACTTGTCCCGAATGCGATTCGAAAATCGAGCGGCCGGAAGGCGAGGCGGTGTGGCGCTGTGTCAACGCCGCCTGTCCCGCGCAGTTGAAAGAGCGACTGCTCCACTTCGCGTCGCGCAACGCCATGGACATCGATCATCTGGGCACGGCGATCGTCGATCAACTGGTCGACACCGGCAAAGTGAAGTCCTTTTATGAATTGTACGACCTCAAACTTGAGGACGTGAGCACGCTCGAACGCATGGCGGAAAAATCCGGAAAGAACCTGATCGAAGCCATCGACAAAAGCAAACAGGCGGGGCTGGCGCGTTTAGTGTACGCGCTCGGTATCCGGCACGCCGGGCAACGCGTGGCGCAGGTCCTCGCGCAGACCTATGGAACGATAAACGCTCTCGCCAAAGC
>CAYPKH010000375.1:0-2460 GCA_964411245.1 uncultured Nitrospina sp. | reverse complement strand
GACCGCATATAGCCGACCCCGAACATGCTGAGGATGAACAGACCGATCCCCCACCCAATATAATACCCCATTTTACTGGGTGGGGGTTTCTGATCCAGCTCTTCGAGAACCTCCGGCGCCGGGGGTTGATCAAAAGCAGGTAACATGCCGATGAGATGGCCCGCCCCCACCATCGCCAGTATATTTTTGGGTTTATCCGGGGATTTCGTCATCTCGATCAGTTTTCCGACCATGAACAGGTCCCGTTCGTCGATCAGCACTTTCTTGACCGAGGGCAACACTTCCCCGAACTCCTCGACCAGGGAATGGAGCATGTCGCCTTCCTTGAGATCTTCAATCTGCTGTTCGGTGATTTCCTCGCCGACAAAAATACTGGTGATCAGGCTGGCGAACAATTTGAATTTCTGCCAAAACGAAACGCCACTATACATCCGTTGCAGGGTCGTGGTGATGTCGCGGTCGATGACCTCCAGCGGCAGGTTGTATTCCGCCGACAGCTCGATGGCCTTGATCATTTCCTGGCCCGGTTCCACGCCGATTTTATCGGCGAGCCGTTTCTGGTAAGCGGAGAGGGCCAGATTGATCAGTAACAGAGACCCCTTCCCCTGGCGCAGGACCTGATAGATGTCGAGGTTCTTCCACATGGATTTTTGAATCAGGCTCTGAAAACGGGGAGGGCACAGCTCGATGGCGATCCGGTCGTATTCGCCGGTCCGGATCTTTTCCTCGACCAGATCGACGCTTTTCTGGGACACATGGGCGGTTCCCAGCAGGGTGATGCGGGCACCGTTGACCTGAACGGTTTTGACGATATCCTGATTGGAGGCGGCTTCCACAAATTCCTTTCTTTACCCGACTGAGAGTATCGTACACTATGCCAGGAAACATCGGCGAATCCCACCACCCCCGGAAGGGCCGTCGTTCAACGCCGGCACAGGGCCGGGAGGATTGGGCGGGGAACGGTTATAAGGTTTCGGACCATTTACATTCTTTTAATGTAACATAACCTCATTTTTATAAACAAGGATCATTACCCGGCAATGCAACCGTTCAAACTGGTATCCGATTTCAAACCCTCTGGCGACCAGCCCCGGGCGATCGAAACCCTGGTCCGGGGATTCGAGCAACCCCATGGGGTTCACCAGACCCTGCTGGGGGTGACCGGTTCGGGCAAGACCTATGCGGTGGCCAACGTCGTCGAGCAACTCCAGTGCCCGACGCTGGTGCTGGCCCACAACAAGACCCTGGCGGCGCAGTTATACAACGAGTTCAAAACCTTCTTTCCGGACAACGCCATCGGGTACTTTGTGAGTTATTACGATTACTACCAGCCGGAAGCGTACATGCCCGTCACCGACACGTATATCGAAAAAGACGCGTCCATCAACGACGAAATCGACAAGATGCGCCACGCCGCCACCCACGCTCTGTTCGAGCGGCGCGATGTGCTGATCGTCGCCAGCGTCTCCTGCATCTACGGCCTGGGCTCACCGGAAGCCTACCACGGCATGCTGTTGTTTCTGGAACCGGGAATGACGCTCGAACGGGACAAAGTGTTGCGGAAGCTGATAGACATCCAGTACAAGCGCAACGACCTCGACTTTCAACGTGGCACCTTCCGGGTGCGGGGCGGCGTGGTGGAGGTACTTCCCGTTTACGAACGCAACGAGGCCGTCCGCATCGAATTTTTCGGCGACGAGATCGAATCGCTCACCTGCTTCGATCCGATCACCTTAAAAACCCTGCGTACGCTGGAGCGCATCGCCATCTATCCCGCCAGCCACTACACCACCCCCAAGGAAAAACTGGAGGCGGCACTGGAGGGCATTCAGGAGGAACTGAGGGAACGCATTCAGTATTTCAGAAGCCGGAATCAGCTGATCGAGGCCCAGCGCATCGAACAACGCACGATGTTTGATCTGGAGATGATCCGCGAGATCGGCTACTGCCAGGGAGTCGAAAACTATTCGCGCCATCTGATGGGACGGGAACCCGGGAGCCCTCCCCCGACGTTGCTGGATTATTTCCCAGACGACTCCCTGTTCGTGATCGACGAAAGCCATGTCACGTTCCCGCAACTGCACGGTATGTACAAGGGCGACCGGGCGCGCAAGGAAACCCTGATCCGTTACGGCTTCCGCCTGCCCTCGGCGTTCGACAACCGGCCGCTGATGTTTTCCGAGTTTGAAGGCCGCACCAACAACCGGTTTTACGTGTCCGCCACACCGGGAGAATACGAGATCAAGCAATCCGGCGGGCGGGTGGTTGAAATGATCGTCCGGCCGACGGGACTGGTGGACCCGCTCATGGAAGTGCGGCCGGTGGCGGGACAGGTCGACGATCTCTACCACGAAATCAAAAAGCGCGCCGAACGTAACCAGCGAACGCTGGTCACTACCCTGACCAAACGGTTTGCAGAAGACCTGACCGAGCATTTCACCGAAATGGGTTTGAAGGTGA
>CAYPKH010000374.1:0-2463 GCA_964411245.1 uncultured Nitrospina sp. | reverse complement strand
CCTTTTCAAATTTAATTTCAGCCATAACGTTTCTCCCGATCCTTATTCTATCGTTTCATCCACCGTGGCGTCCAGTTGGCCTTTGGCCAGGCGGATGCGCACGGTGTCGCCTTTGTTGACCTGTTTGCCGGAGGTCACCGCCTTGCCGGTCTTTTTTGAGGTGGTGATGCTGTAGCCCCGGTCCAGCACGTTGAGGGGACTGAGCGAATTCAGATTTTTCGCCACGCCCTCCAGCTTCTGCCGCCCGAGTTTGATCTGCGATTCCAGCCGCCGCAGAAGACGCGCCACCAGATCGATTCTGCGTTCCGCCAGGGTTTGTAATTTTTTACTGGGCGAGGCCTGAAATAAACGGTGGACCCTCTGCGTCAGGTTGCCGCGTTTGACCAGCACCCATTGGTCGAGGCCGCGCAACAGGCGCTTGACCATTTCGTCGAGGCGTTGCGCCGGCGCTTCCAGAATCTGGCGTGGCTTGCGGAAAAACCGGCGGTCGATCAGTGTCCGCAGACGCTCGCGGTAATCCTCAATGTCCTCCTGCATCCGCTCGATCATCTGGTGGGTGAGGTATTGCAGATCCTGAATGATATCATCCAACTTCGGAACCACCAGTTCCGCCGCGGCGGAAGGCGTGGGTGCGCGCAGGTCCGCGACAAAATCGGCAATGGTGAAATCGATTTCGTGACCGACCGCAGACACCACGGGAATTTTCGATTGCGCGATGGCGCGGGCGACAGCTTCCTCGTTGAAGGCCCACAAGTCTTCGATGGACCCCCCGCCGCGCCCGATGATGAGTACATCGATGTCTTTCCGTGTGTTCAGTTCTTGGATGCCCCGGGCGATCTCTTCCGCCGCGCCCTCGCCCTGCACCTTGACGGGATACAGCAAGACCGAGGTCTTGGGATTGCGCCGCTGGATGACGTGAAGCATGTCGCGAATCGCCGCGCCGGTGGGAGAGGTGACGATGCCGATCTTCCACGGAATTTCCGGAAGCGGCTGCTTGCGGTCTTCGTCGAACAGGCCTTCTTTCGCCAGTTTTTCCTTGAGCTGTTCGAACGCCTTCTGCAGGGCGCCCAGGCCCTTCGGCTCCACGGCTTCGACGATGACCTGGTAATCGCCGCGCGCTTCGTACACGGTGACGCGTCCCAGCAGAAGCACCTGGTCGCCGTCTTCCGGCGTAAACTTCATGCCCACGCGCTGTCCGCGGAACAGGACGCATTTGATCTGCGCCTGGTCGTCTTTCAACACGAAATAAGCGTGGCCGGATGCGGCCAGCCGGAAATTTGATATCTCGCCTTCGATCCAAACCGTTTCAAACGCCGCCTCGAGGATCGCCCGCACGTCCCGCGTGATTTCGCTGACGGAGTAGACGTGCGGCTGTTCTTCCGGTATGTGTCCCGCGGTTTGTGATTGCGTCTGGGTCATCGGTTAATGCGAAAGGAATGTGTGAGTCCGATGGTTCATGAATCCGAAGGTGCTAAAGGTTATTGGCTTTTTTAAATGCTTTCAGGGTATTTTTCATCAGCATGGCGATGGTCATCGGCCCCACTCCGCCGGGCACCGGTGTGATGAACGCCGCCTTCTCCGCCACTTTGTCGAAATCGACGTCGCCCACCAGTTTACCGTCGACCCGGTTGATGCCGACGTCGATGACCACCGCGCCTTCTTTGACCATTTCCGGTGTGACGAAGCGCGGTTTGCCGATGGCCGCAACCAGAATGTCGGCCGACCGCGCCACAGCGGGCAGATCGCGCGTGCGCGAGTGGCAGATGGTAACCGTGGCATGGCGCTTCAACAGCAGGGAAGCCATCGGCTTGCCGACGATATTGCTGCGGCCGAGGATCACCGCGTGCTTGCCCTCGATACCGATTTTATAAAAGTCCAGCATCTCGATGATGCCGGCCGGGGTGCAGGGCGCCAGCGCATCGCCGCCGCTGGTCAGGGTACCGACATTGACCGGATGAAAGCCGTCGACGTCTTTTTTCGGATCAATCGCCTCCAGCACTTTTTGTTCGTTGATATGATCCGGTAGCGGCAGTTGCACGAGGATGCCGTTGACCTCCGGGTTGGCGTTCAAGTCGGCGATCAGCTTCAGCAATTCTTTTTCTTCCGTATCGGTGGAGAGTGTGTGCGAGAACGATTGAAATCCCATGGTCTCGCAGGTTTTGTTTTTGTTTTTGACGTATACCGCAGAAGCCGGGTCATTGCCCACCAGCACCACCGCCAGCCCTGGGACTTTGCCCGTCTGCTGTTGCAACCTCCCGGTCTCCGACGCTACCTGTTTCTTGATTTCCGCCGAAACCTTTTTGCCGTCGATCAGGGTCATCACATCCATCATTCCACCTTGTTCCATTGGGGGGTTTGCAGAATTTCCTCAGGCGCCCCATAGTACCAGAACCGGGATTAAATGTGAGGCCGGAAGTCCATGGGAATCTTTTTTATAACATAAAACAGCGATGAACTAATGTA
>CAYPKH010000373.1:0-2467 GCA_964411245.1 uncultured Nitrospina sp. | reverse complement strand
GTGTTCGGTTGCTTCGGTGCTGGGCGGTATGTTCGGCTATCTTCTGGGATGGCAGTTCATGGACCTGATCGGCACCCGCATCGTCGAGTTCTATCATTTTCAGGAACAGTTCGATAAAATAGGGGGCTGGTACGAGGAATACAACGCCTGGGCGGTGGCCGTGGCCGGGTTCACGCCGCTCCCGTACAAGGTGTTTACGATTGCCGCGGGGGCGTTCCAGATCAATTTTCCCGTCTTCGTGCTGGCGTCTTTGGTCAGCCGGTCGGCGCGCTTTTTTATTGTCGCGGCCTTGATCTACAAATTCGGCGCGCCGGTCAAAGCGTTCATCGACAAATATTTCAACCTGCTCAGCATCTTGTTCATCGTGCTGTTGTTTTTCGGATTCGTTCTGCTGAAATATATTTTCTGATTGCGGGGGTTCATGGATTCGCATATCGTCGTATTGATCACCGCCTCATCGCAGGAGGAGGCCGACACCCTCAGCCGCGGACTGGTCGAGGCCAAGCTGGCGTTCTGCGTCAACAGCGTGCCGGGGGTGAAATCGACCTACTACTGGGAAAATAAGTTGTGCGTTGACGATGAAATTCTGTTGATCGTGAAGACCCGCGCCGGCCGGTTCGAGGAGTTGGAAAAGTGGGTGGTGGAACACCACAGCTACGACGTCCCGGAAGTGATCGCCCTGTCCATCGTGAAAGGTTCCAAACCGTACCTGAAAGGCATCGACGACTGGGTACCGGAGAAATAAAGAGGAATCCCCCCAGCCCCCTTTACAAGGGGGAGCTATGATAACTATGAGTCATCACATCAAAATCCCTAAAGGCTGGGAAATGCCGGAAGAGGAACTCACGCCGGAGTCGATCTTCCTGAACCGGCGCGAGGCACTGCAGGCGATAGGATGGATCGGCGCGTTTTCCACCGGCCTGCTGTTCGGGTGCGCGCCGGGGTCCAATGAGGTGGTCAACGCCCATCCGGAAACGAATCTCACCCCGCTCGAAAAAAAACTGTACCCCGCCACGCGCGTGACCCGTTACAAGATGGACCGGCGGATCACCGAAGAAGCGGTCGCCGCCCGTTACAACAATTATTACGAATTCAGCGAAATCAAAGAGGACGTCAACCACCACGCGCAGAAACTCAAAACGCGGCCGTGGCAGATCGAGGTGGCTGGGCTGGTTGAGAAACCGAAAACCTACGACTTCGACGACCTGCTCAAAACCTTTCATCTGGAAGAACGGTTTTACCGGCTCCGGTGCGTGGAGGCGTGGTCGATGGCGGTGCCGTGGACGGGATTCCCATTGAAAGCTCTGCTTGACAAGGCGCAGCCGCTGTCCAAAGCGAAATACGTGCGCATGGTTTCGTTTCACGAGCCGTTCACCGCGCAGGGTCAGCTGGCGTTCTGGCAACCGTGGCCTTATGCCGAGGCGCTCACGGTGAAGGAGGCGATGAACGAGCTTACGATCCTGGCCACCGGCATTTACGGTCACCCGCTGCCGAAACAGCACGGCGCGCCGGTCCGGCTGGTGGTGCCGTGGAAATACGGCTTCAAAAGCATCAAGGCGATTCAGCGCATCGAGTTGATCGACTACACACCGCAGACCTTCTGGAACACCTTACAGCCGCACGAATACGGATTCACCGCCAACGTCGATCCCGGCGTGCCGCATCCGCGCTGGCCGCAGACCAAAGAGAAGATGATCGGCACCGGCGAAATCCGCCTCACCCAGCTCTACAACGGCTACAGCAACTTCGTCGCCGACCTCTATTCCTGAAAATTTAATTAGCTGATTTGGCGCAGCGGAAGCCGATGTGGTTGAAGCGGCCGGCGGGCAGGTCGTAATTTCTGCGGGTGGTGCGCAGAAAGTCGGAAAAATCGCGCCACGACCCGCCGCGGATGACGCGGTATTTGCTGGTGAACGGTCCTTGCGGATTCTGTTTCGGGCTGGCGGCGTAATAGTCGTCCCTGTAATAATCCGCCACCCATTCCCACACGTTTCCCAGCATATCGTGCAGGCCCAGGGCGTTGGGCTTTTTGGAGCCGACGGGATGGCTGGTGCGCTTCGAGTTGTCCCAGTACCAGGCGTAATCGCCGTCGATCGCATCTCCCCAGTAATAACGCGTGCTGGTTTTCCCGCGCGCGGCTTTTTCCCATTCCGCTTCGGTGGGCAATCGTTTGCCGGCGGCCTTGCAGTAATCCCGCGCTTCGTACCAGGTCACCTGCTCCCCCGGCAGGTTTTGACCGTTAAAGTCGGACGGATTGTTTCCCATGACTTTTTCAACCTGCTCCTGTGTGACTTCAAACTTGTCGATGGTAAACGCAGGCAGGTAAACCGTATGCGGGGTTTCGTCTTCCGCGGCGTTGGACCCCATCTGAAATTCCCCGGCGGGAATCAGGACCATAGTTTCATTTTGGGAGAACGCCGGGGGAGCCGTGGTAAAAACCAACACGAGGATTATCACTGGGAAAAAC
>CAYPKH010000372.1:0-2469 GCA_964411245.1 uncultured Nitrospina sp. | reverse complement strand
TATTACCACCTCTATGGTGGACCTGGTCAACAATCCTATTCAGGGGATAGTAAATATTCTGGAACAGGTCAAGGAAAAGGCGCAAATGGAGGATATTCATAAAGGGCTGGTTACCGTCGCCATGAATGAGTGCCGCCGGGTCGGGGAACTGATCGGCAAACTTAAAAGTTATCAGCCTCCGGCGTCCCAAGACCTGGAACCGCTGGATGTCCATAAGGTCATCGACGAAATCCTGCAGAGCAACACGGACACCCTCAACAACCGTACCATTACTCTGGAAAAAGAATACGCGCCCGGAATTCCCGCCATTGACGGGATCACCCAGCAGATTCGCCAGGCGATCCACAATATCGTCAAAAATGCCGAGGAATCCTTCATCCATGATGAAGGCAAAATCACCATCACCACCGAACAGGATGGATCGCACGTAAAAATCCATATCAAAGATAACGGTTGCGGTATCCGCGAAAAAGATCTGGACCGGATCTTTGATCCTTTTTACACCACCAAATCTGCCCTTCACCGACCGGGCTTGGGCCTGCTGGCATCGTTGGGTATCATCAAAAACCATCAGGGGGAAATTGACGTCCACAGCCAGCCGGGGGAAGGCACCACCTTCACCGTCACCCTTCCCTTCAAGCAGACCAAAAATCCAAATAACGGGCGATTCTGAAGCCTTTCCGATTACCGGTATTTGCCCTATTTCCTATCCGACTCTTTTCTCTGTCTCACCTTTTATTTCAACCGGGCGTTTTCTTTTTTAAGCTTCTCGATTTCAACCACCAGGTCCAGACAGGTCTGATTCAGCAGTTCCACCTCCGGGCTGATTTCCTCAGATACGGTATTGATTGAATCCATTGCCATGGGTTCCTCCTTTCAAAGAATCCTATTTTAGCGAAAATAAAGCGAAAATAAGAAGCAAAAAATGATTTATTTTTTTCACCTTTAATAATCAATTAGTTAGGATAAATATAAGAGGATAGGGGGCGTCCGCGGGCGCCATTTGCCTGCAATTCATCTAATTGCGGCAGATCCAGAGAAACCCCAGGGCCGAGGTTTTGATCGCAACCGGAGTATGGGCGGGCTTGGGAACCGGGCGGGTAACCGGCATCCCCAAACCATCGCGAATCCTCAGAGATTCCTTTAATTGCAGAGGTTCCGCCAGGATTAGCCTTCCCGGTACGCCTGCCAACAAGTCTTTCATCCAAATTCGGTCCACGACTTCTCCTTTATGCAGAAAATTAGATTCAAAAACTGCCGTCAGGTTTTTAAAAAAATAAATTCCGCCCGGGATAATGCCCGCCCTGGGACATTCTCCCCTGAGGCGTGACCCCCTGAACTCACTTTTCCGACCTTTCACGGGATTTCCTCCTTTTGCGCCAATATCAGTTATTTGACGGTTTATGGCTCCAAAGTCGGGTCCCGCTGGATTAAAATTTTTTAATTTTCGATTAACCTTACTTTAATCCTATCTCCCTATACTGGCTCCAAATCGTCGGGAGGAATCCCGAATTCGAGCGGATTCATAACCGTCCTATTTTATCAACCGAGCTTGTTCCCAATCTCCGCATCGGGGCAAGAAGGGAGAACACCATGTTTTACCCGGTACGCATTTTCAATAAAAGGGGCCAATTGAAAAAAGTCGTCCCTTCTAAAGCCTTGAGCCGGAATTATTGGAATAAAGTATTCGATCCAACCCGTAAAAACATCCAGATCAGCATGCGGGGCATCTCGAAGAAAGAGCGGGCAGTGCTGGGTTGGGAATTGGATGATATGAGTTTTTCTGAAGATTAATTCGATGTACCTCCTCCCCTGAAGCCCCTGGCCAAGGACAGTTCTTCTCCTCCTCTGGGATAAGCCAGTCAACTCCCCTCCTTTTTACGGAGGGGGCTCCCTTCCCTTCCTTTTTATCCCTAAAACTCACCTTCCATATTAACAAACTCCGATTAAATTCATATTTTCACAAATCAGGTCGTTTCCTGAAACTTGGACCCTGGAGATCGTTCTTTAACGTTTCATAAAGACTCCTATGAAATTATTTAAAAATAGGAAATCAGGGGGGGGGTGCTCCACCGGCAGAAACGCCACCGGCGCCACGTTTTTCACTCTGGTGTGCGCCTTCGGTAGGGTCTTTATCGTAATCCTGGGGCCGGTTTTCTGCTTAAAAGAATGAGGAACCCCTACCTTATTCGGGTGAATGATTTGTTAAAAGTTATTGTCGGATGAGAATAAGGGCGGCATAATAATTAGATTAGGAGGAAAACAAATCAGGTGTTTGAATGGGGAATCGAATCACCTGTTACAAACCCTTTAGTAAAATCCGTTTTCGCCTTTATGAAAAAGCCTGCTTCCAAACCACCCAAAACATCCAGCCGGAGCCCCTCCAATAATTCCTCCACCCTCACAAGTTCCGGGAAACCCGCCCAAAAAGTTAAAACCCGGTTTGAACCCTCTGCGGAAATCATTTCT
>CAYPKH010000371.1:0-2472 GCA_964411245.1 uncultured Nitrospina sp. | reverse complement strand
CTAAATCAGATATTAGATGGTTGACCGCTTTTTCGTTTTTATCAATAAACCAGAAATTAACTTTTCCCTTCAGCCAGTTTAGCTGTTGTTTCCCCACTTCAAGGGCAATAATAGGTGAACCCGGTTCTCCGCCACTATAACCGCCTGGCCCGCATAAACCATCAATATAGGTTATTTGATTGTTATGTTTACCCATAATGGGAAACCAAGCCTGAAGATATTTTTTCAGTATTTCATGTTTCGCTTTTGTGTGCGGCTTAATCTCCCATACGGGCAAATCGTCTTCATTCATTTAAAAATACCGTAAATAAAGATTAACGTTATCGGATAAGCTAAGAAATTTAAGCATATATTGCTTAAATTTTCAAAAAATTTAAACTTATCCAATGATCTTTATTTCTTCAACATCGGCTCCAGATATTTGAAGACGGTTTGGGTGGCGATTGCGTAACCCTTGCTCAGGGGGTGGAGGCCGTCGTCGCGGGTGAGTTCGGGGCGCGCCGCGACGTTTTCCAGAAAAAACGGGATGAGGGAAACGTTATACTGTTCCGCCAGAAGAGTAAACGATTCCCGGAACGCCTTACTGTACTCGGCGCCCAGGTTGGGGGTGATCTCCATTCCCGCCAGTAACACCTTCGCGCCTTTCTTCTGGCAGGCTGCGATGATGAGGCCGAGGTTTTTGCGCATCTCATCGATCGGCAGGCCGCGCAGGCCGTCGTTGGCGCCCAGCTCGACGATCACGATCTCCGGATCCTGTTGTAACACCCAGTCGATGCGCGCCGCGCCCCCGGCGGTGGTGTCGCCCGAGACCCCGGCGTTGATCACCTTATAATGATAGCCCTTGCCGTCGAGCAGGCGCTGGAGCCGGGCGGGATAGCTGTCCTTCGCATCCACCATGAACCCGGCGGTGAGGCTGTCGCCGAAGGCGAGGATCACCGGCTCGCCGAATCCATAAGAAGCGTTCATCAAGATCACCCAGAATAACAGCCCGGAAAAAAGATTTGGCAGAAGGCGCCGGACTCTGTAACAATAATTCATAACCCTGCTCTTACGGAAAGCGGACAGCGATGATCGAAATCAGACAGTTAACCAAATCCCTGCACGGCGGCGGCCACCGGGTGGACATCCTCACCGGCATCGACCTGACCATCCCCGACGGCCAGTTCGTCGCCGTCTCCGGCCCTTCGGGAAGCGGCAAGACCACCCTGCTCAGCCTGATCGCCGGGCTGGACGCGCCTTCCGGCGGTTCGATCGTCGTGGATGGTGAGGATATCACGAAACTAAACGAAGATGAACTGGCCCTGCTGAGAGGACGCCGGTTCGGATTCGTGTTCCAGAATTTTCATCTCATCCCCACCTTGACCGCTATAGAGAACGTGACCCTTTCGGCGGAGCTGTCCGGCGCTTCCGGTGCGCACAAAAAGTGCGAGGACCTGCTGGGTGTGGTGGGGCTGGATGACCGCCTGCACCATTACCCGTCGCAGCTCTCCGGCGGCGAACAGCAACGCCTCTGTCTGGCGCGCGCGTTCGTCAACGAACCGGACATCGTGCTGGCGGACGAGCCGACCGGCAACCTCGACTCCAAGAACAGCGGGCGCGTCCTCGACCTGATCACCGAACTCCACCGCGTGAAACAGGCCACGATCATTCTCGTCACGCACGAACCGCACATCGCAAAACGGACGCAACGCATGCTCACCATGGCCGACGGCAGGATCGTGGGCGACACCCTCAACCCTGCGGGGCGGTCATGAGGACCGGCCGGCTGACGCTCCGTCAACTGTTCGCGCTGGCGATCGCCGAAAGCCGCGGCGCGGGCCGGCGGTTTCTGTTTTTCGTGATCTGTCTCGCCATCGGCGTCGGCGCGGTGATGACCATCAAGAGCGTCTCGGTCATCCTGGAGCAGGCCATCCTCAGGGAATCGAAGGGTCTTTTGGCGGGGGACCTCGAAATCAAAAGCAGTTGGCCGCAAAGCGAGAAGGACCGCGCCTATCAGCAAACCGCACTGCCACCGGCGACGGAGTTTCAGTTTGTGCGCGAACTGAACGCCATGGCCCGGTATCCCGTCAAACCCGGGGGCCGCATCTCAAATCTCCTGGTCGAACTCAAATCGGTCCCCACGCAGGCACCGTTGTATCCTTTTTACGGAACATTCAAAACCCGGCCGGCGCATCCTCTGCCCGAGTTGCTGGCGGATACCGGCGCGCTGGTGGAGGGGAATTTTCTGATCAAAACGAAATTGAACGTCGGCGACACGTTTCAACTGGGCTCGGTGACCGCGCGTATCACCGGAGTCATCGAAGGCGAACCGGACCGCATCTCGCGCGCGTTCAGTCTGGGTCCGCGGGTGATGGTGTCCAACCAAACCCTGGACCGGTCCGGCCTCATCGCGCCGGGGAGCCGCATCCGCCACAAAACCCTGATCCGCCTGCCTGCGACAATGGAACCGGAGAAAGCGGTGGCCCTGCTGAC
>CAYPKH010000370.1:0-2475 GCA_964411245.1 uncultured Nitrospina sp. | reverse complement strand
CTTTCGGCGGGGTTCCCTACCCTGCATCCCCGTTGTTTCCGGTCCCGCAAAAAGCACGCTAATAATCGCATTCCTTTCAAAGCCCCGGGCAAGCAACTCCTGGGGTTGGATGAAAAAACCGGGGCCTTCAAAAAAAATCAATGGATTTCATATCCCCGTTAGGTGGACGACAACCGCCAGTCGCCGATCGGCCGTACGCCGCGATCCAATCCAGCCACCTACACCGGCCTGTTCACCTTGATCCGCGACCTGTTCAGTGAAGTGCCGGAAGCACGCCTGCGCGGGTACCGTCCGGGCCGGTTCAGTTTCAACGTTAAGGGAGGGCGTTGCGAAGCGTGCCAGGGCGACGGCCTGATCAAAGTGGAGATGCATTTTCTGCCGGACATTTTCGTGACCTGCGAAGTATGCCAGGGCAAGCGGTTTAACCGCGAGACGCTGGAAATTTTATACAAGGGCAAAACCATTGCCCACGTGCTGGAGATGACGGCGGAAGAAGCCCTTGATTTTTTTCAAAATATCCCGTCCATCAAAAATAAACTGAAAACCATCACCAGCGTCGGGCTCGACTACATTCACCTGGGCCAGCCCGCGACCACGCTATCCGGCGGCGAGGCGCAACGCGTGAAACTCGCCAAAGAACTCAGCAAACGCAGTACGGGTCAAACCCTGTATATTCTCGACGAACCCACGACGGGACTACACTTTCACGATATCGAGCATCTGCTGGGGGTACTTTCCAAGCTGGTGGACGCGGGCAACAGCGTGATCATCATCGAACACAACCTCGACGTGATCAAAACCGCCGATTACATCATCGACCTGGGCCCGGAAGGCGGCGACAAGGGCGGCGAATTGGTCGCCTGCGGCACACCGGAGGAAATCGTGAAGATTAAAAAGTCCTATACGGGGCTTTATTTGAAGCACTGCTTGAATAAAAAATAATCGGTCCCGGACACTCTGCTCTCCTTTTCCAACCTCGTTTCACGCGCCCCAGGTCCCCGACGGCAAGCGCTTTCTAATAATAAAATCAATAAGATCGCGAATTTCCTCCGGCATGCGCAGGAAAAAAGGAATCCCCAGCGAAAAATCAACATCCTTAATACTATCAGGCGATGTTTTCCTTATGGGGGGTTTCATGGCTTTCATTTCCCATCACACTTCTGCTGATGAAAACCCGCCTTTTCCGAGTTCACGATTGATCAAGGAGGAGGAAATATGAGAAAAAGAAAACCCGCATCCAATCCCAACGAAGAAATTGGCGACTATATGGCCAGTCCGGTTTTGAGTGTCGGCCCCGATGCGTCGACACAGGAAGCGGCACAATTAATGGAATCCAAGCATGTGGGTTCACTGCTGGTTAAAGATGGCGATGCCTATGTTGGAATTATCACGGAAACGGATTTAGCACGGAAAATTGTGGCGCGGGGGTTGCAGGATAAAAACCCCAAGGTCAGTGACATCATGACCGCCCCGCTCCAGACTATCGATTGTCATGAACCCATTGTGGATGCCAACCAGTTGATGGCCAACAAAAGGATTCGTCATATCGCTGTTACGGAAAATGATCAAGTGGTGGGCATGCTCTCGGTCAAGGACTTGATCCATTACTTTGCCAACCCGCGTATGCGGTCCTGGTAGCGGAGCAGGATTGCGCCCGAAATGAAAGGACTGAGGGAAGGTTAATCGGATTTTTTGGTTTCGAGGCGGGCCAGGGCGCGGAACAGCTTGCCTTGGGCTTCCTTGAAGGCTTCTGCTTCGAGGTCCGGTTTTTCGAGCAGTTTTTCGGCGGCCGCGCGTGCGGCTTCGGCGCGACCGTGGTCGATCTCGTGCAGGAATTCGGCGGACTCGGCCAGCACCGTGACCCGGTTGGCGGTGACTTCGGCGTAGCCGTGGCTGACCACTAACTCGACCACCTCTTCCCCTTTTTCGTAAGAGAACCGGCCCGGACGCAGGGTAGTGAGCAGGGGCGCATGATTGGGCAAAATGCCCAAGTCCCCTTCACATCCGGGAATGTTCACTTGGTCCACTTCCGGGTCCACCACCATTTCTTTTTCCGGGGTCACCACGGTTAAAAAAAGTTTTTCCGCCATCGGTTGTTATCCTTGCTTTATTTTTTCGGCTTTTTCGTAAACCTCGTTGATCGCGCCCACCATGTAGAATGCCTGCTCGGGGATGTCGTCCATTTTGCCTTCGATGATTTCCTTGAATCCTTTGATGGTATCCTCCACCTTGACGTATTTTCCGGGAGTGCCGGTAAACGTTTCGGCCACGAAGAACGGTTGTGACAGGTATTTCTGGATTTTACGCGCCCGCGCCACCAGCGCCTTGTCTTCCTCGGTCAGTTCGTCCATACCGAGAATGGCGATGATATCCTGCAGGTCCTTGTACCGCTGTAGAATCCGCTGAACCTCACGGGCCACCGTGTAGTGTTCTTCGCCGACGATTTGCGGGTCGAGAATCCGCGAGGTGGAGTCC
>CAYPKH010000369.1:0-2475 GCA_964411245.1 uncultured Nitrospina sp. | reverse complement strand
GGTACTGCGAGGAGGCGTGCCCGGTGGACGCGGTGGTCCTGCGGGAGCATTACGAGCTCGCCGATTACGATCGGAAAACATATATCGCGACCAAGGAAGATCTTTTGGTCTATCCCGAGCCGAACCAGTTCAGCGTCAATTTTCTGGGCAACACGAAAATCGTGAACAAGTAGGCCCGGAGGTTCGCTGAACCTTCTTTCCATCTATTGGCCAAATGAATCGGCGGTTTTCGCCGAATCGCATAGACAGGTGTTCCGCAAAAAAAAACTTGCGGAACCGGAGGAGGCGGGAGTTTTTGTGTTTGAAGCCGGCGTTTGTGCCGGATGCGGAGAAGAGAGTGGACTCATGATGGAATTTCTGGATCAGTTATGGTCGTTGAACCTGGACCGTGAAACCGTGTTCGGCCTGTTCGAGCAGAGCTTCGTATTCGTGATCGGCATGACCGCAATTCTGGCCAGCCTCGGGGTCGTTCTTTGCGCCACTCCCATTTACAGTGCCCTGTACCTGATCGGCAACATGATGTGTCTCGCCCTGTTGTTCCTTTTATACAATGCCGAGTTCCTGGCGGCGGTGCAGGTGATCGTGTATGCCGGCGCGGTGATGATTCTGTTCCTGTTCATCATCGCCCTGTTGGGGGCAAAAAAGGAGGAACGGGTTTTGTCGTTCCAGAACCTGGCGAGTCTGGGGTTTGTCGGCCTGCTGTTCTGCGAACTGCTGATGTCTATGATGGTGGGCGAAACCAAACCGGTGGAAGGGCAGGTGACGCCGGAAATGGTGCAACAGGTGGGCAGCGCGAAGGCGATCGGCATCGAGTTGTTTTCCCATCATATCATTCCGTTCGAGCTGGCGTCTCTGCTCCTGCTGGTGGCGGCGGTGGGAATCATCAGCCTGGCCAAGTTTCCCTTTAAACCATTGCGGAAGCGCACGAGGGTTTGATCATGGGGAGTGAATTTGTATTGTTTGTCAGCGCGGCGGTGTTTTCGATCGGCGCCTTGGGGTTCGTGATCCGCAAAAATCCACTGGTCATGTTCATGTCCGTGGAGCTGATGCTGAACGCGGTGAATTTTCTGCTGGTCGGGTATTCCAGTTTTCTGAATTCGCTGGACGGTCAAATCTTCGCGCTCATCATCATGACCGTGGCGGCGGCGGAAGTAGTCGTCGGGCTCGCTATCATTTTGACTATTTTTCGCACCCGGCATGAGCTGGATGTGGACCATATCGATGCCTTGAAAGGGTAACCGGCTTGTACTCGCTGAGTTGGCTCATATTATTTCTGCCGATGGCCGGTTTTCTCGGCCTGGCCTGGTTCGGCAGGCACATGCCCCGGCCCGTCGGAGGGTGGCTCGCCTGCGCCACGGTCGGCGGCGCCTTTGTGGTGACCCTGCTCCAGTTGGTCCAGCTCTATGCGGAAAACCCCGCCGACCGGTTGAACCACGTCCTGACCCTCTACCCGTGGATCGTGTCGGAAGGGTTCAGCCTGAATGTTTCGATCCTGGTCGATCCGCTGTCGGTCTTCATGCTGCTGGTGGTTACGGGCGTGGGATTTCTGATTCACGTGTACTCCATCGGTTACATGCACGACGATCCGGAATACCTCCGGTTCTTTTCGTACATGAACTTGTTCATTTTCGCCATGTCGCTGTTGGTGCTGGCCGCGGATTTCTTTTTCCTGATCGTCGGCTGGGCGCTGGTGGGGTTGGCGTCGTACCTGCTTATCGGGTTCTGGACGGACAAAAAGAGCGCCGTGATGGCGGCGCGCAAAGCGTTTGTGATGAACGTGATCGGCGACGTGGGCATGGTGATCGCTGCGTTTATGATCTTCGAACATTTCGGTACGCTCAATTATGTGGAGGTGTTCAAAGCCGCTCCCACCACCTTTTCCCCGAACGACGACGGCATTCTGCTGATCACGTTTCTCCTGCTGGTAGGCGCCATCACCAAGTCGGCGCAGTTACCGCTTCACACCTGGCTGCCGGACGCGATGGAAGGGCCCACCCCGGTCAGTGCGCTGATCCACGCGGCGACCATGGTGACCGCCGGCGTGTACCTGATAGCGCGGTGCAACGTGCTTTATATGATGGCACCTTTCACGATGTACCTGATCGCGGCGATCGGGGTCGTCACCGCACTTTTTGCCGGGTCTATCGGCATGGTGCAATACGACATCAAACGGGTCATTGCGTACTCCACCATGAGCCAGATCGGATTCATGTTCCTGGCGGTGGGTGTCGGCGTGTTCAGCGTCGGCATGTTTCACCTGATGACGCACGCGTTTTTCAAAGCGCTGTTGTTCCTGGGAGCGGGCAGTGTCATCCACAGAATGGCGGGCGAGCAGGATATCCGCAAAATGGGCGGACTGCGTTTTGTGATGCCCGTCACCTTCATCACATTTTTGATCGCGGCACTGACGTTGTCCGGATTTCCGTTGACCGCCGGATTCTTCAGCAAAGAAGAAATCATTATGAACGCCTACCA
>CAYPKH010000368.1:0-2483 GCA_964411245.1 uncultured Nitrospina sp. | reverse complement strand
CGAGGTATTTGTCTCCGATGCCCGCAATTCTCGAATACAGGTGTTCGACTTTGACGGAAACTTCAAGCGTCAATTCGGCGCCGCAGGAAACGAGCCAGGCCAACTGGGGCGCCCCATGAATCTGACCATTGCTGCCGGGGAACTTTATGTGGCCGATTACTGGAATGACCGTATCGAGGTCTTTGCCCTCGATGGCACACATAAAAGAACGATCGGTCATGCCGGGTCGGGCCCCGGTGAATTGGATGCGCCAGGCGGCGTGGCCGTGGCCCCCAATGGAGATTTGTTCGTGGCCGATTTCTATAACCAGAGAATCCAGCAACTTCGTCCCGACGGCAGGTTTGTTCGTCAATGGGGCGAAACCCGGCAAACGGGTGCGGGGGCGGGAATTTTCAATTATCCCACCGACGTGGCACTGACCCCGGACGGATCCCTTTACGTAGCCGATGGTTACAATGACCGCATTCAAGCGTTTTCACCCGATGGAAATTTTTCACACAAGTGGGGAGGGCCTTTTGCCAGGAATATTTCCGGTCCCTTCCAAGGCTGGTTTGCAGTGGTGACGAGCATCACCGTGGACAGATCCGGGAATGTGTTTGCCGCGGATTTTTATAATCATCGGATCCAGAAATTTTCACCAGAAGGTGGCTTCCTCACGGCCTTCGGAGAAGAAGGCGCCGCCTCTGGCCAATTCAACCACCCCATAGCGGTAGCGGTGGCAGATGATGGTAGCGTTTTCGTCGTGGACTACGGCAACAACCGGGTTCAAAAGTGGCGGGCAAAGGCAGAATGAATTAAGGTTAAAAGTATCTCAAAAATATTTCTGCCGGCAGTTTCTGATTTTATATTAATGCCTTACACTATACCTATGACCGAGTTATCCGGCGCCTTCAGTGTTGTCTTCATCTTATATGTGATCCTTTTGCTGGGGATCGGGTGGGTGACCTCGCGCAAGGCGACTTCCCCGTCCCGGTTTTTCCTGGCGGACCGGTCGCTCAAGGCGTGGGTGACGGCGGTGTCCTCCACCGCTTCCTCCGAAAGCGCCTGGGCGGTGCTGGGCACGGTGGGCCTCGTCTATAAGGAAGGGCTGGCCGCCGTCTGGTTTCTGCCGGGCTGCCTCATGGGTTACGCGATCAACTGGCTGTTGCTGGCCGAGCGCCTGCGCAAATTTTCGCACGACACCCACGCCATCACCATTCCCGATTATCTGGAAGCGCATTTCAAGGACAAGACCAACGTGCTCCGCCTGATCTCGGTCATCATCATCTTCGCGTGCATGATGGCCTATGTCGGGGCGCAGTTCGCCGCCATCGGCAAAACCTTCGACGCCCTCTTCGGTGTGCCGCACCATTTGAGCATACCTATCGGCGCGGCGATCATCATTCTGTACACGATGCTGGGCGGGTTTCTGGCGGTGGCGTGGACCGATTTCGTGCAGGGGCTGATCATGGTGTTCGGCCTGGTGTTGTTGTCGGGGATCGCGGTGGTGAGCCTCGGCGGGTTCGGCGGCATGGTCGAACAGGTGAGCCAGGCGCATCCGCAGTCGCTGGACTGGATGGGCGGCCGCACGGCGGGGGGGTTTTTCGGATTCATGATCGGACTGCTGGGTATCGGCCTCGGTTATCCCGGACAGCCGCACGTGCTCAACCGTTACATGGCGGCCAAGGATACCCGGACCATCCGCCTCGGCATGTGGATCGCCCTGGGCTGGGGGTTTCTGGTTTACGGGTCGGCGATCCTGCTCGGGTTGTGCGGCCATGCGTTGTTTCCGGGATTGGACGATCCCGAACATCTGTTTCCGAAAGCGGCGGAGGCCCTGCTTCCGACTGTGGTTTCGGCGGTGGTGCTGACGGGCGTGCTGGCGGCGATCATGTCCACCGTGTCGGCGCAGATCATCGTCGCCGCCTCCGCCGTGGCGCATGACGTCTGTACCAAAATGATCAACCGCGACATGAGCCATCAACAGATACTGAAAATCAGCCGCATGTCCGTTCTGGTTTTGGGCATCGGGGCGATGATCATCGCTCTGTTGAAAGTGCCGGTCATTTTCTGGTTCGTGTTGCTGGCCTGGTCGGGACTGGGCGCGAGTTTTGGTCCGGTGATCCTGTTCACCCTGTATTCCAAAAAAGTGACGCGCGAAGGCGCCATTGCCGGCCTGCTCACCGGTTTTATCACCACCCTGGTCTGGAAGTGGGCGGGACTTTCCGATTCGCTGATTTATGAACTGGTGCCGGCGTTTGCGCTGGCGTCGCTGGCGGTATGGGGGGTCAGCCGGTGGACGATGGAAAGGCCGGAGAAAACGGTCGAGATGGTCGGGAGTGCCGATTAATCACCTGCTTTCCATTATTTAGCGGGTTCTCTTAATTGAATGCAGGACCGGAGTCGGTGTTTACTTCAAGATGGCGACAATGTATTTGGCGATTTCCACGGCGGATCCTCTTTTATCCTGAATAAAAGCCTCGGCTTTTGCCCGGAGTTTGACC
>CAYPKH010000367.1:0-2488 GCA_964411245.1 uncultured Nitrospina sp. | reverse complement strand
CCGCTTTTTCCGGTCCCTGTACGGGGACGCACCCAACGCATTTCTATTTGAAAGCGGCAAAGGCCCGGAAGCCACCGCCCGCTATACGATGTTGGGCCGGCCGAATGCCCGGAGCCTGCTGGCGGACCACGATCAGGTCATCGTTTCAAATAATGGAACCCGCAAGGTGAAAGCGGGATCGCCCTTGTCCGTTCTGGATCATCTCAATTTCGAAGTCCATGGAGCGCCTTTTCACTACGCACCGCATTTCTGGGGAGGATGGGTCGGCATCATCGCTTACGAAATGGCCCGGCACCTCGATGGCATCAATCTTCGCCCGAAGGAGGGGCTCGATATTCCTCTCCTGCATTTTGTTCAGGTGGATCGGTTATGGATTTACGATCACACCACGGGTGTGTTGAAAATGATCGTTTCGGAAAAATGTCCGGGCGACCCGGAAGCCCATTACGAAACCATCCGGCGGGAAATCCAGAAACACTGGCAACAGGCCGAGCTTTATCTCAAACCGTCCACGGGATCGGATTATTGGGCCGCACCAACCCCCACCAACGGAAACGGGTGTTCCCTGCATTCCAATCTCTCCAAATCGCAATACATTCAAATGGTGGAGCGCGCCAAAAGCTATATTGAGGAGGGCGACATTTACCAGGCCAACCTGGCCCAGCGATTCGAGACCACATTTAAGGGGAATTCATTCGATCTGTATGAGCATCTACGGTGGGTCAACCCCTCCCCTTTTTCCGGATACATGAAACTGGGAGACTTGACCCTGGTCAGTTCGTCACCGGAGCGGCTGGTCAAAGTCGATCAAGGCGTTTTGGAAACCCGGCCCATCGCCGGGACCCGTCCGCGCGGCCGGGACTCTAAAGAAGACGATCTTTTGACCCACGAGTTGCTGCTCAATGAAAAAGAGAAAGCCGAACACCTGATGCTGGTGGACCTGGAGCGCAACGACCTGGGCCGGATTTGCGAATATGGCAGTGTCCGGGTAACGGACCAGATGTTCGTCGAACAATATTCCCACGTCAGCCACATTGTCTCCAACATTCGAGGTGTCCTCAAACCGGGCATCGCCTTGAAGGATATTTTAAATGCGGTATTTCCCGGAGGCACCATCACCGGCTGTCCGAAAATCCGGTGCATGGAAATCATCGACGAACTGGAGCCGGTGACACGCGGTCCCTATTCCGGCAGCTTCGGCTATATTGGATTCGCCGGCACCCTCGATCTCAACATCATCATCCGCACCATTCTGATCAAGGAGGACAAAGCTTATTTTCATGTGGGTGCAGGGATCGTGGCCGATTCCGACCCGGCCAGGGAATACCAGGAAACCCTCGACAAAGCCGCCGCCATGATCAACGTACTGACGGGAAACCGGGAAACCTGATGGAACCGATCGTTTATCTGGATGGGAAATTCGTTCCCCTGTCGCAGGCCAAAGTGTCCATACTCGATCGTGGGTTCAGTTATGGCGATGCCTTGTTTGAAACCCTGCGGGTTTATTCGGGAAAGATATTCCGCCTGGAACTGCATCTCGACCGGTTGGAACGAGGCGCTGAACTTATTTTTCTGAAGCTTCCCGAAACGCGGGAATGCATCCAGGATATCCTCTACCAAACTTTTAACCGGAATCAAGGAGCCGACGCGGTCATTCGTATGACCGTGACCCGGGGGAAGGGCCTGCCGGGACAGCTCTGGCAGGACAACTGTTCCCCCACCCTGTCGGTTCACGTGCGGCCTTACCAGGCTCCTCCCAAGGAATGGTATCGAAAGGGCGTTCCGGTGTCCCTCATTCCGGATTCCGCTGCCCGTCTGGGAGGGGTGCCCGAGCAGATCAAGTCCGCCAACTATTTGAGCCAGTTACTGGCGCGAAAACAGGCCAATGACCAGCAATCGGTGGAAGGAGTCATGATCAACGAACGGGGAGAGGTGTGTGACGGCACCATTTCCAATATATTTCTGGTGGAAAATGGTCAATTATCCACCCCCGCCGTCAATGGTTACGTGCTGGCCGGGGTCACGCGGCAGGTGGTTCTGGAACTTGCCGAGAAAACAGGTGTGCCCACCCTACAGAGAGCGGTATCCCCTGAGGAGATTGTTAAGGCTGACGAAGTCTTTCTGACCAATACCGGATGGGAGATTCTGCCGGTGACCCGCGTGGATGGGAAAGCCGTCGGTTCCGGCCAGCCCGGCCTTTTGACCCGGAAATTCCAGCAGGAATTCCGGAAATCCGTTGAAGCGGAAATGGGAAAATGATAAACTTCGCCCTTAAATTTAATATTTACCGGCAGGGAAAAAATAAAAATGGATTCGTTTGATATCTATTCCGATAACCCGAGCGGAGTGATCTCGGATAAAAAAATGAATGTGGAATGGTTGCCCAAGGATTCATACGGCGACCTTGGCCGCTGGGTCAATTATCAGGAGGCCCTGTCTTACCGCAACACCATGATCCAGGTGTATCCCGGCGGGCATAACGACTGGC
>CAYPKH010000366.1:0-2491 GCA_964411245.1 uncultured Nitrospina sp. | reverse complement strand
CCTGTCTGGCCCTGGGGCAGGCGGTTGGACGTTGGGGGTGTTTTTTCGCGGGTTGTTGTTATGGAGTCCGAACCGATGTGCCATGGGCGATCACGTTTATCGATCCCAAATCGCTCGCGCCTCTCAACGTGGCCCTGCATCCCACCCAGATTTATCTTTCCCTCAATGCGCTGATTATTTTTGGAGTCCTGGTCTGGTTGCGCAAACGCAAATCGTTTAACGGGCAGGTGTTCTGGGTGTACGGTATTCTGTATTCCATCGGCCGGTTCATCATCGAGTTTTACCGGGGGGACGACCGCGGTTACGCGGTGCCGGACCTGTTGTCCACGTCCCAGTTTATCGGGATCTTTGTTCTAATCTTTTCGATTTTCATGCTGGCCCGGCTCCGCAGCCAAAAACCCGCCTGAGTGTTTTCTGAACTCTTCGTTCCGGGAATCCTGTCATGAAGCTCAAACTGCATTGGCAAATTCTGATTGCGATGGCCCTGGCGTGGCTGTTTCAGCTACTGGCGGGCGAGTCGTCCCGCATCGTCGAACCGTTGGGTGTCCTGTTCATCCGGTTGTTGAAGATGATCATTATTCCGCTGGTGGTCCTCTCCATCATGACCGGCGTCGCGGGAGTGGGCGATCCGAAAAAGCTGGGACGGCTCGGGATCAAGACCCTGGCGTATTATCTGGGCACCAGTCTGCTGGCGATTCTGCTGGGGTTGGCTCTGGTGAACCTGATTCAACCCGGGAAGGTGGCCGACCTGCCGCCGGATTTATCCTTTTCTTCCGAGCAGTTGCACAAACCCGATTCCCCCCTGGATGTGTTGATCCGCATGGTGCCGGTCAATCCCTTCGCCGCGGCCGCGGAGGGAGATATTCTGGGGCTGATCTTTTTTTCCATCGTCCTCGGATTCGGCATCACCCAGGTTTCCGAGCGCATCCGGGAAAAAATCCTGCCTCCCATTGATGCGGCGTTCCAGGTGGTGATGCAGGTGGTGCATGTCATCATCCGGCTGGCCCCGATCGGGGTGTTCGGCCTGATCGTGCGCATGTTGAACCAGGATCTGGGCACGGCCTTTTTCAAAGCGGTGGGCCTTTATATGGTGACCATCACCGCCGGGTTGTCGATTCATTTCCTGATCGTTCTGCCCCTGATCTATTACCTTTTCCTCAGAAAAAATCCGCTGGAACAGTTTCGCCACATGGCCAGCGCCCTGGCGACGGTATTCGCCACCAGTTCGTCCCTCGCCGCGCTGCCGGTGACGATGGATTGCGTCGAGAACAACATCGGTGTGCCTAATAAGGTGGCCGGTTTTGTTTTGCCTCTGGGCGCCACCATCAACATGGACGGCACCGCATTGTTTGAATGCGTCGGCGTCCTGTTTATCGCGCAAGTGATGGGAATACCCCTTGGAGCGGACCAGCAGTTTCTGGTGGTGTTGACCGCACTGTTGGCTTCCATCGGGGCCGCCGCGGTGCCGTCTTCCGGACTGGTGATGATTTTCATCGTATTGGATGCGGTGGGGATTCAGGGCGAGATGGTGGGGGTGATCGTGGGAACCATGCTGGCGGTGGACCGCCCGCTCGATATGTACCGGGGGCTGGTCAATATTTTCAGCGATTCGGTGGGTGCAGTGATCATCGCCAAAAGTGAAGGCGAAGAACTGACTCCGAAGGCGCGTTAAATGAGATTCAGGTTGGACAGGGCGATGTAGAGATAGAAAGCGCAGGCGACGGTCAGCACCGGGCCGCCCCAGATTTTAACGACCGGCCAGGTGGTCATATGCTTGACCAGTTCTCCCTCCGAGCGGTTGCTGATAATAAAGGGGTGTGGTTTTATTTTCTTGAATATTAATTTGGTTTTAGGGATCAAATCTTCAAGTTTTTTCTTGGAATATTTATCGGCCAGCCGCTGGGCCAGAATCCCGGCGCCCCGTTCCAGTTCGTTGAAATCCAGTTGGCTGTCGCGGTTGGTGTCGAACCGGGCCGCCAGTTTCTTGTTTTTTTGAATGGCCTTTTTAGCCTGCAGGAAATATTTCATTTTGGGTTTTTTGATTTTTTGTAAGCGCAGGCCGGATTCTGCGTAGCCCAGAACATACACCTCCTCATTGGGATTAAAGCACCACTCCCGAAGCCGGTATTTGGAAGCGAAGAACCAGGACGTTTTTTTGAGCTTGAATTTTTTCAGCTTGGTCTGGTTTGCGGTCAGTGCCTTTCTTAACAGATCAGGCATTTCATCGAAGTTATTGGAATTGACATAGAAGTCGCGGGTTTTGCCCTCCCGGGTAATGTGCGCGCCCTCGACCAGCACCAGGGCATTGGCTCCGCTCTGGTCGTCCACGTAAAACCCTTCATGCGAAAAGAACTGGCCGATAGTTTTCCAGTAGGTGCTGTTTTTACGCCGGTGTTCCTTCTGGATTTCGATGTGGTACAAGGCGCACTCCCGGCCGGAAATCGGGGCGGTAACCCTTTTTTCTTTTTCCACCACGATGTTCCCCTTGATC